>NZ_JAYGII010000014.1:0-77012 GCF_034931365.1 Natronospira elongata | reverse complement strand
ACGCAGCCTCCCGGCCGAACCCAGAGCGTACAGGGATGTATTCACAGCGTCCTTGGAAAGTCCTGTCGGCACATAGGCCGGAACGCAACCCGTCACCGTCATCGCAGGGTCTGACGCAGATCAGAGGTTCCCTAAAAGAACCGAACTCTGTCGCTGCCGACCCTCCAACCGCCAAACGACCCTCTACTCACGCTGAAGCCACCGCCCGGGCAGCCGCCAGTGCCTCCTCGCGGGAGCTTTTGTAGTCGACGATGGGCCGGGGATAGTCTCGGTCCAGTCGCAGGCCGGCATGGTGAAGGATGCCGTCGGCGGCTTCATGGGGGGCATGCAGGTCCCGGTCGGGAAGCTTGCTCAACTCCGGCAGCCAGCGGCGAAGATATCGTCCCTCCGGGTCAAAGCGCCGGCTCTGGGTGAAAGGATTGAAGATACGAAAATACGGCGCCGCATCAGCACCGCAGCCAGCCGACCATTGCCAACCCATGGTGTTGTTGGCCAGATCCGCATCCACCAGCGTATCCCAGAACCACTTTGCCCCCGACAGCCAGGGTGCACGGATGTTCTTCACCAGGACGGAGGCGGCTATCATCCGCACCCGGTTATGCATGTAGCCGGTTTCCCACAGCTCTCTCATGCCTGCGTCAACGATGGGATAACCGGTCTCGCCGCGCTGCCAGGCAAGCACAAAGGCCTCATGGTTTTTGCGCCATGGGAAATCCTGCCAGCGGGAATACAGGGGTTGATCCGGCGTGTGGGGAAACTCGAACAAGACATGATGGGCAAACTCCCGCCAGCCAAGTTCACGCAGCCAGGTCCAGCCCCCTTCCTCCACTGCCGCCTGGCCGGCCATGCGCGAACGCACCCGGTGCCATGCCTGGCGGGGACTGATTTCACCAAAGTGCAGATGGGGCGATAGCCGCGAGGTGCCGCTCACGTCCGGCAAATCGCGAGCGGTCTTGTAATCGACCAGTGCCTGATCAAGAAAACGATCCATGGCATCACCGGCACCTGCTTCTCCCGGCTGCCAGTGTGTTTCCAGTTTGTCTTCCCAGCCGATTCCCGACAGTAGCTTTAATTCATCGAGAGCCAGTGAAGATGGCCACTGTGCGGTAGGACGCAGAGTACGTGGCTTCTGCAAGGGGCTGTCCGGTTCATCGCGTTTGGACAGGGCCCGCCAGAAGGGCGTGAAAACCCGGTATGGCTCACCCTTGCCCGTGCGCAGCTCCCAGGGCTCGACGAGGAGGGCACCGTTGTGGCTTTCCGCATGGTAGCCCTGCTGCTTCAGCCACTCCTTGATCTTTCGATCCCTCTCCACTACCGCGGGCTCGTAAAGTCGATTCCAGAATACCGCCTCCGCGGCCGTGCTCGCCAGCAGTGAGTGCAGACAATCCAGGGCATCGCCCTGGCGAATGATCAGTCGGCTATCGTGATCCCGCAGGCGTCGGTCCAGCCTGGCCAGGCTTTTCATCAGCCACCAGCGGCTGGCACCGCCAGGGCCCCAGTCACCTTCCTCGTGCGGAGAATGGATATAGACCGGCACCACCCTGTCGGCGGCATTCAATGCAGCACGCAATGCCGGGTTGTCACTCAGTCTCAGGTCGCGGCGGAACCAGAACAGTACGGTTTTCATATTCCATCGTCGTTGGGCTGAATCTGCTACCGTAGCACGAAGTTGAGCACTCATTAGGGAGATCGTGCATGCGTGAACTGGGGCGCATATTTCTGGCGGGTCTCGCCGCCTTGCTGCCGGCCGTGGTTACCTTGTGGTTGGCCTTGTGGCTGCTGTTCAGTGCCGAGCGCGGGCTGGGCAGCCTGGTGCGGATGGTCCTGCCGGATGAATACTACATCCCGGGTACGGGAGTGGTCCTGGCCATTGGTCTTGTCTTCGCGGTCGGCCTGCTGACCCGGACCGAACCCGTCCGACGACTGTTTGGTTTTGGCGGCGCGATCATGGACCGCATTCCCTTGCTCAAGACCGTTTACGGTGCCTTCAGGGACCTGGTCCAGTTTGTAACCAGCGACAAGAAAAACAGTTTTGACAAGGTCGTCATGGTGCGGCCCGGGCCTGACCCTGAAGTGGAGTTGCTGGGCTTTGTGACCCGTGAGGATTTTGACGGCCTGCCGGATGGCGTGGGCGGCGAAGATCGCATCGCGGTTTACATGCCCATGAGCTATCAGGTCGGTGGCTACACTTTTTTCCTTCCCCGCTCCCGTGTTCGCGCGGTGGACATGTCCATGGAAGATGCCATGCGGATGGCGCTGACGGCAGGGATGTCGGTCAAGAAGGATGATCTTGGGTGACGGCTTGTGACCCTGGTGAGCTAATGGCTATGGGCCTTAGTGAGTGTAGGGCCCTCCGGCGCCGGTGACCGGTGATGTTCCGGTCCAGCCCGCACATCCCTGTGCGGGCGTTCGGCAAACTGCGATGGTCCACCGGACCATCAGTCATGCCTCACCCTGGCTCCCACAGCCTTGAGCAAGGCCACCGGGACCTGGACCAACTCTAGATGGAGGATACCTTGGCCGTGCATGCTGGAGGCGTATTCTGATATCCGAGCAGATTGGCTTCGATTCGGCTGGTGCGATCGCGGCTAAAGCCGCTCCCACAGCGGCTCCGGCATAGGCTATAGGCACCGTGGGAGCGGCTTCAGCCGCGATTAAAAGCCTCCAGATGGCACCAAGAGATAAGACTGAACCAAACTCTTCATTGGCACGGCCCAGGTGACCGCCAAAAAAGGTAGGCCTTGGTGCCGGCAGGCGTTTGCAAGGCTGTGAGCGACAGGATGTCGCGTGCAGAGCCCCCAGGGATGGCTTCACGGCGTCCTTGCAAACGTCTGCCGGCACCAAGGCCGGAACGACCCCCGTCACCGGCATCGAAGGGCACCACATCAATCGGAGCCGGCCTCACCAAGCCGCCGCATTCAAATAGAAACCTACCCGGACGCCCCCCGGTCCGGACCGGATCGACGTCGGCGCCGGGGTCGGCGGCCGGGGCCTCGGCGGGCGGCGCGGGGGAGACGGTCACCGGTTTCCTTGGCGACCCAGCGCAGAATCTGACGTACTCGCGGAGAGCTCAGCTCCCAGGCCTCCTCCATATCCACCCAGCGATACTCCGCATGCTCCGGTCGTCCCAGCTCCGGGACCACCGGCAAGTGGACATTCTCGGTATCAGTGCGGGCCAGATAGTAGCGGGCGATCTTGCCCCGATTGTAGGGCCCCGTTTCACGGTATACCTCGCCCCAGTCAAAGCGCAGCTCCGTGATCGTCGTCTCTTCCGCGACCTCCCGCAAGGCCGCCTCCATGGGCGTCTCACCCTCTTCCACCTTGCCCTTGGGAAAATCCCAATGATTCCAGGCCCGCAGCAGGAGATAGCGGCGCCCCTTCCCGGTCTCCCGGATGATTACGATGCCTGCGGAAAGTGGGTCGCCGTGTGTCGTCATATGCACAGTATAGCGCTGATCGCCGATTGCTTATCGGTGATGCTTCTATTCCTCTCGCAAGACCAGCAGGGCAGAGCGGGTCACGACCCGTCGGCTGGCGACCCAGCCGGCCACCGCCAGCAACAAAGCCCCGGCCCCCATCACTGCCGGCAGCAACCACAGTGGCGGCTGATAGCTGAGCTCAAACACGCGCTCGGCCATCAGCCATCCCCCCAGGGCCGCCCCCAGCCCCGCGAGCAGGCCGGCGAGGGCGCCGGCACTGCCGAACTCCGTCACCACGGTGGCGTAGACATGCCGCCGGCGCCCGCCCAGTGCGCGCACCAGGGCGCTCTCGAAACGTCGCTGGTCGCGAGAGGCCTGCACGGCCGCAAACAGAACGATCAGCCCGGCCAGCAGGGTAAAGGCGAAGACGTATTCAACCGCCAGCGAGGCCCGGTCCATGATCTGCCGGACCTGCGCCAGGATGCTCTCAACGTCAATGATGGTGACGCTGGGGTAATCGCGTACCAGGGCGGTCAGCCGGCCCCGGGCCTCCTCCGGCAGATAGACACTGGCGATCCAGGTCAGTGGAGCGTCTTCCAGGGTCCCGGGCGGGGTGACCACGAAAAAGTTGGTGTTGAAGGAGTCCCAGCGCACACTGCGAAGATTGCTGATTTCCAGTTCCACTTCCCGGCCGCCGATGCGATAGCTCAGCCGGTCGCCCAGACCGACCCCCAGGGCCTCGGCGATATCCTCCTCCAGGGAGACCAAGGCCTCGCCGTGCTCGGACCCATCCCACCAGTCACCGGCAACGACCCGATTGTCCGCCTGCAGGGTATCCATCCAGCTGAGGTTGGCATCTCTCTGAACGAAGCGTCGGCCCCGCTCGGTCGGCAGGGTCAGATCGTCAACATCCTCGCCGTTGATGGCCACCAGGCGGCCGCGGATGAGCGGGCTGAATGTCTGATTGCGCGCCCCCAGTTCATCCAGGGCCTCCATCACCCCTTTCCGTTCGTCCGGCTGGATATTGATGAGAAAGTGGTTGGCGGCATCCTCGGGCAGTGTGGCCCGCCAGCCGTCCAGCAAGTCACCGCGCACCGTACTCAGCAGCGTCAACACCATCAGCCCCAGGCCAACTGCGGTGATCAGGGCAAGACTGCGGCCCGGATAGCGGGCCAGATTCCCCAGGCCCTGACGCCAGGCCGAACCAAAACGGCCGCCAAGTCGCCGCACCAGGGTGATGACAAGCAGGCCACCGGCCAGCAGCAGGGCCAGGGTGGCACCACCGACCAGCAAGAGTTGCAGCGCCAGGCCCAGATCGCGTGCCTGACTCAGGATCAGGATGCTGATGGCAGCCAATGCCAGGCCATAGACCAGCCAGGCACCGACTTCCGGCGGTCCGCTCTCCCGTCGCAGCACCCGGGCGGGCGGGGTGCGACGCAGCTTCAGCAGGGGGGGTAGGGCAAAGCCCAGCAGCAGTACCAGGGAAGTCCCCAGACCGGTCATGACCGGTCCCATGGGTTCGGCGGCGGGCAGGGTCTCGCCCAGCAGGCCGCCCAGTATGGCCACCAGCCCCCATTGCGCCAGCCAGCCACCGGCCAGACCCAGTCCCCCACCCACCAGGCCGATGCTGAGCAGCTGACTCAGGTACAGACCAAGGACCTTGCCCTGGCCGGCACCGAGAGTCTTCATGACCGCCACCGCATCCAGTCGACGGCGGGCCCATTCACGGGCGGAGAGGGCAACGGCCACCGCCGCCACCAGCACACTCACCAGGGCGGCGAGGCCGAGGAAGCTTTCCGCCCGGGTGATGGCGGCACCGATCTCCTGTCGACTCTCGCTCACATCCTGCAGGCTCTGGCCCTCTTCCAGCTCGGACTCGGCCCATTGCCGCCAGTTGCGGATTGCCGCCCGGTCCCCGGCCACCAGCAGGCGGTGGGTGACGCGGCTGCCTTCCCGGGCCAGGCCCGTGGCAGACAGCTCATCGGAATGGACCAGCACCGCCGGGGCCACATCGGCAAAGCCAATGCCCTCATCCGGGAGACCCGCCAGTACCTGGCTGATACGCAGTTCATGGTCGCCCAAGGTCAGGGCATCACCCACTGCGAGATCGAGTCGGGCCAGCACCCGGGCATCCACCCAGGCTTCACCGAGCTCGATCAGAGACTCGACCGGTCGGCCAGGCCTGAAGGGCGCATCGGCAACCTGAATCTCTCCCCGCAGTGGATAGGCCGGGTCCACCGCACGCAGGTCAATCAGCTGGGTCCGCTCTTCTCCGGCCACCACGGTCGGCAGGGTGACCGTGGCGGCCGTTTTCAGCCCGGTTTCTTTCGCGCGGGCTTCGAACCGGTCGGGGAGAGGGGCCCGGCTCCGCAGGACCACATCGGCAGCCAGAACCTCCGCCGCCCGGCGTTCCATCGCCGCGCCCACCCGGTCGGTGAAAAAGCCCACGGCACTGATCGCCGTGACCGCCAGGGTCAGGGCCAACAGCAGAACCGCCAGCTCGCCACCGTGCCATTCCCGGCGCAGCAGGCGCAGTCCCAGCGAGCCACTGGCAAGCAGGCTTCGGCTCATGCCGTGGCCTCCTCGTCGGCGCTCACCAGGCGGCCGTCGTCCAGACCGATTCGCCGTTCACAACGTGCTGCCAGGCGCTGGTCATGGGTGACCAGGACCAGCGTGGTGCCCTCGGCGGCGTTGAGGTCAAAGATCAAGTCGCGGATTTTTTCCCCGGTATGGTTGTCCAGATTACCGGTTGGTTCATCGGCGAACAGCAGTGCCGGGCCGGGAGCATAGGCGCGGGCGATGGCGACCCGCTGCTGCTCACCGCCGGAGAGCTGGCGCGGATAATGGCCCGAACGGGCCGCCAGCCCGACCCGTTCCAGGGCAGCCTGGGCGACTTCCCGGGGCCGTGGGTGGCCGTTGAGTTCCAGCGGCAGCATGACGTTTTCGAGGGCGGTCAGGCCGGGCAACAGGTGAAAGGACTGGAAGACGAATCCGACCTGGCGGGCCCGAACAGCGGCCCGACCGTCTTCGTCCAGGTCGGTCAGGCAGTCCTCGCCGAGATACACCCGCCCCCGGGTGGGCAAATCCAGGCCGGCCAGCAGGCCCAGGAGGGTGCTCTTGCCCGACCCGGAAGCGCCAACGATGGCCAGGCTTTCACCCGGCGCAACACTGAGACTGACTTGATCGACAATGGTGAGCGGCCCGCCTGGGCTGCTAACCTGCTTGACCAGACCTTCAGCCCGGAGCATTGCCGTGTCGCGACTTTCTGCCATTGTTGTTGTTCTCCTATTGCTGCCCTGGGCAAGTACGGTAACCGCCGAAGCGGATAGCCGCCATGATGATACCCGGCCAGGGCCGGTTCTGGTGATCGGCGACAGCCTCAGCGCCGATTACGGTTTCGAGCGTGGCCGCGGCTGGGTCAGTCTGCTGGCCGAGCGCATGCGGGAGCACGGTCATGACCGGGCAGTGGTCAATGCCGCCATCAGTGGCGACACCACCCGCAGTGGCCGAGCCCGCCTGCCCCGGGCCTTGGAAGAGCAGCAGCCCTCGGTGGTGATCATTCAGTTGGGCGGCAATGACGGCCTGCGCGGGCTCGACCTGGGCGAGGCCCAAGCCAATCTGGCGGCCATGATAGAGGTCAGTCAGGCGGCGGGTGCCCAGGTCCTGCTCGCCGGTGTCCGTCTGCCGCCCAATTATGGACGCCCTTATATTGAGGCCTTCGCTGCCATGTATGCCGAGCTTGCCGAGACGCACCAGGTGGCGCTGGTGCCGCGGATCCTGGCAGGCGTTGGTGAGCGCGAGGATCTCATGCAGCCCGATGGTATCCATCCCACCGCCGATGCCCAGCCCGTCATTCTCGACAATCTCTGGCCTGCCTTGATTCCCCTGCTGACCCATTCGGCGCGGGAATAGGGCCGGTCGCGGGCTTCAGGGCATGCCAGTCCCGACCGGCCAGGAGCCGATCGACCCCCTCCATCCGGGGACGCGGATAAAACAATACAATACTTGTGCACTGTTAAGAAGAAGTGTATAACTCTTGGCGGAGAATATCAGGCTCCCCAGGAGGAACTGCAATGCGGATTGCTGTCATCGGCTCGGGCATCGCCGGCCTGTCCTGCGCCTGGCTGCTCTCGCGGGAGCACGAGGTACAGCTCTATGAAGCCAGTGATCGCTTCGGCGGACACAGCAATACCGTATTGCTGCGGGAAGGTCGTCGCCAGATTCCCGTTGACACCGGTTTCATCGTCTTCAACGAGCCCAACTATCCCCACCTAAATGCCTTTTTCCGCGAGCTGGGCGTACCGGTCCACGACAGTGACATGTCCTTCTCGGCCTCATTGGGGCAGGGCCAGCTGGAATACGCCGGTGACGGTCTGGCCAGTCTCTTCGCCCAGCCCGCCAATATCCTTCGGCCCAGTCATTGGCGCATGATTCGCGAGATCGTGCGCTTCAATCGAATCGCCGCGGAATGGCTGGATAGCGGCGAGCAGACATCCCTGTCCTTGGGGGCGTTTCTCAAGCAGCAGGGTTTCGCCCGGGAACTCAGCGAGCGTTACCTGCTTCCCATGGGCGCTGCCATCTGGTCGGCCCCCATGGCACGAATACTCGAGTTTCCTGCCCGCAGCTTTCTGGCCTTTTTTCGCAATCACTATCTGCTACAGGTCGCCGACCGGCCGCGCTGGAAAACCGTGCTGGGCGGCAGTCGGGAATATGTCCAGCGGGTACTGGCCGAGTTGGGTGACCGGGCCATGGCCGGCGTAGCCGTGACAGCGGTCAGACGCCGTTCCGCGGGTGTGCTCGTGGATGATGCCCGGGGTGGGCAGGCGGAATACGATCAGGTCATATTGGCCTGTCATGGGGATCAGGCCCTGGCCATGCTCAAGGATGCCCAGCCCCGGGAGCGTGATGTGCTGGCCGCCTTTTCCTTTCAGAACAACACCGCCTGGCTGCACAGTGACCCGCAGTTAATGCCGAAGCGTCGTCGGGTCTGGTCGTCCTGGAACTACCTTGCCGACCGTGAGGGGGCGAGTGACCGGAAAGTCGCGGTGAGCTACTGGATGAATCGGCTTCAGCCGCTGGATGCGAGCAGGGATTATTTCGTCACCCTCAATCCCCGGCAACGCCCCGACCCCGCGCTGACCTGGCAGCGTATGGAATACGAGCATCCCGTGTTCGACTTGGCTGCCATCCAGGCGCAACAGGCTTTACCCAATGTGCAGGGAACGGACAGGGTCTGGTTCTGCGGGGCCTGGACGGCCAATGGTTTCCACGAAGATGGCATTCGTTCCGGTATTGCCGTTGCCAATGCCCTGGGAACTCAAGCGCCCTGGCAGCAGCGGCACGGCGCAGCCGTTCATGCCCACCCCCTGCAGTTGGCGGGAGAGGAGGCGTGAATCATGGGCGCTTCCTGTCTCTATACCGGTCAGGTGATGCATCAGCGGCGGCAGCCGGGAAGCTATCGCTTCCGTTACCGGGTCTTCAGCCTGTTGCTGGACATTGACGAGCTGGATTTTCTGGATCGTGACCTGCGCTTCTTCTCGCGCAATCGATTCAATCTGCTGTCCTTCCATGATCGCGACCACGGCCCCCAGGATGGCTCGGACCTGCGGCGCTGGATCGCCCGGGTTCTGGCGACGGCCGGACTTGAAGCGGATGGCCCCATCCGCCTGCTTTGCTTTCCCCGGGTCCTGGGATACGGCTTCAGCCCATTGGCCGTGTGGTATTGCCATGCAGCCGATGAGCGTTTGATTGCCGTGATCCTGGAGGTGCGCAACACCTTTGGTGAAAAGCATCAGTACCTGCTGCCCATGAACAATGATTCCAGCAGGCACCCCCCTGCCTGGACTGCACCCAAGGCCTTTCATGTCTCGCCCTTTGCGACCATGGATGCCCACTACCGATTCCGCCTTCGCATCCCGGACAAACAGATGCTGGTGCGAGTCGACACTGGCTGGGATGCAGCGGGGCAGTACCAGATGTCGGCCTGCTGGACGGGCAAGCGCCGCCCGTTGATGGATGCTTCCCTGCTTCGCCAGGCGCTCGGCGTGCCCCTGCAGGGGCTCAAGATCATCAGCCTGATCCATTGGCAGGCTCTGAAACTCTGGTTGAGGTGCTTTCCCTTTTATCGCAAGCCCTCGCCACCGGACCAGGAGGTAAGTCTGACATGTCCGCAAGCAAGTCCGCTCAAGCCCACGCATCGGCAAGACTGAGTCTGCCTGTTCGCCTGCTGTTGGCGGCAGCCCGCCGTCTTCAGCAGGGCAGCCTGGAGATCCATTTGCCGGGCATGGCACCACAGCTTTTTTCGGGGCCCGTTGCCGGACCCCATGGGGTCCTGCTCATTCGCGATACGGCCATGTTCAAGCGCCTGATGTCCGGTGGCGACCTGGGCTTTGCCGAAGCCTGGATGGCGGGTGAATGGACCAGCCCGGATCTGCCGGCCCTGCTTCGCTGTCTGGACTTGAACCTGGATGGCTTCAAGGCCCTGCAACGTGGCAGGGCGGCCATGCGTTGGCTTCGCTCGCTGCGTCAGGTCCTGCTGCTGCGCAACAACCGCAGCGGTAGTCGACGAAATATCCGTTATCACTATGATCTGGGCAATGATTTCTATCGCCTGTGGCTGGATCCGAGCATGACCTATTCTTCAGGTCTGTTCCTGTCGCCGTCAGACGATCTGGAAACGGCCCAATTCAACAAGTACCAGCGCCTGTTGTCCCTGAGCGGCGCGAGTGCCGGTGACCACATCCTGGAGATTGGCTGCGGCTGGGGCAGCTTCGCCATCCATGCAGCCAGAGAACGTGACTGTCGGGTGACGGCGCTGACCCTGTCCCCGGCTCAGTATGAGATTGCGCGGGCCCGGGTCGCAGAGGCGGGTCTGTCCGAAAAAGTGGATGTCCGTTTACAGGATTATCGTGATGTCGCCGGGCAATTCGATCACATCGTCTCGATTGAAATGTTCGAGGCGGTGGGAGAAGCCTACTGGCCGGTGTACTTTCGGACACTGGCCAAACGTCTCAAGCCGGGGGGACGGGCCGTCATCCAGGTGATCACCATTGATGAGCAGCATTTTGACGCCTACCGGCGGGATACTGATTTTATTCGTGAATACATTTTCCCGGGGGGTGTGCTGCCATCGCCGAGCCGTTTCCAGAGCGATGCCTCCGAAGCCGGCCTTGAAACCCGCAAACGTGATTTTTTCGGAGAAGACTACGCCAGAACCCTGCGACAGTGGGCAGAAGGTTTTTCCCGGGTCGAAGATGATGTCCGCAAGCAGGGCTTTGATGAGCGTTTCATCCGCATGTGGCATTACTACCTGGCCTACTGCGAAGCCGGCTTCAGCAACGGCAAGATCAATCTGATGCAGACCGTGCTCACCGCTGCAGACGGCAATGGCTGAGTCTGCGCGGCCAGCCACACTATTGGCCTATGGCCTGCCCGGATTGCCTCTGGCAATCGTGGGCTTGCCACTCTACATCTATATTCCGGCCTTCTATCACGAAAGCCTCGGTCTATCCCTGGCGCTGGTGGGTGTCATCCTGCTGGCCGCCCGGATCTGGGATGTGGTAACCGACCCGCTGGTGGGCGTCCTGGCCGATTACCGCCCCACTCGCTGGGGGAGGCGCAAGCCCTGGATGGTGTTTGGGGCGCCTCTGTTCATGGTCGGCGTCTGGTTTCTGATGGTGCCCCCTGAAGGCGTCTCTGTCTTCCATCTTCTGTTCTGGTCTCTGCTTGCCTACCTGGGCTGGACGCTGGTGCAACTGCCCTATCTGGCACTCGGTGCGGAGCTGTCCGGCGATTACCACCAGCGCTCACGGGTGACCGTCTACCGCGAGGCTTTTGTGGTCCTGGGGACGCTGTTGGCGGTGATCCTGCCGGCCGCGGTGGAAGTGGCGGGCATGAGCCGGGACACGGGGCTGTGGTTGTTGGCCCTGATCATGGTCTGCCTGCTGCCGCTCGCTCTGGGCTTGTTCATCTGGCGCGTCCCCGAACCAAGATTGTCCACTTCCCGCCCGGCCCCCTGGCGCCAGGGCATTCGGCTGTTGATCGAGAATCGGCCCTTCCGGCGCTTGCTGGCTGCCTATCTGGTCAACGGCGTGGCCAATGGTCTGCCGGCCACACTGTTCATTCTTTACGCCACTTACGTGCTGGGCGCGGATGAGCGCGTCGGCCTGTTACTGATTGCCTATTTTCTGTCGGCGGTGGCGGCATTGCCGCTGTGGCTGCGACTGGCAAAGCGGCTGGGCAAGCACCGGGTGTGGTGTCTGTCCATGGCCTGGGCCGCGTTCATCTTCGCCTTTGTTCCTTTTTTGGGCGAGGGAGATTTCCTGCCCTTCCTGTTCATCACGATTCTGACCGGCTTCAGTCTGGGCGTGGACCAGGCCATTCCCGCTTCCATGCAGGCCGATGTGGTGGACGAGGACAGCGCTGCTGGCGGTGGCGGTCGGGCAGGGGTCTATTTCGGGCTCTGGAACATGGCCACCAAGCTGGCCTGGGCCCTGGCCGCGGGCATTGCCTTGCCGCTGCTGGCACTGAGCGGGTTCGAGGCCGGCGCCGACAACAGTGAGCGCGCACTGCTCACCCTCGCCTTGCTGTATGCCGCAGCCCCGGCAGCGATCAAGCTATTGGTGATTCCTCTGGTCTGGCATTTTCCTCTGGACGCCGACCGTCAGGCCGAACTGCGGGCTGCCATCACTGCGCAGCCGGAGAAGGGAGGCGGGCCTAGATGACCGGCAGATCTTCCAGGGAAGTGATCACCGGGGCTTTCGTCGCCAGTCCCTTGTGTCGGCCCTGGCGATCAATCAACACTGCCTGAAAGCCGGCCGAGTGGGCACCGGCAAGGTCACAGCCTGGGTCATCCCCAACGTGAAGGATCTGTTCCGGCGCCAGAGCCAGACGATCGGCGGCGGCATGAAACATTGCAGGATCGGGTTTGGCCGCGCCCACCTCGATAGCGGACAGGGAGAAGCGGAACCACTCGGCGAGCCCGGTCAGTTGGAGGTCGGCGTTGCCATTGGTCAGGGCCACCAAAGGAAAGCGTTGGGCCAGGCGGCCCAGGGTCGCAGCCACATCCGGATACCACTCGACCCGGTTGCGGGCCTGGAAAAACACCTGGAACGCCGGTTCGGCGAGATCTGTCGACACGCCGCTGATTTGGCAGGCCCGCTCCAGGGACAGGCGGCGCATGAGACTGAGATCATGGGCCAGGTGGGGCAGCTCACGGGCTAACGAGACTCTCAGGTCCCGGAGCCCCGCCACGTCAAAGCGTTCGGCGACGGTGGGGGCTTGGCTGGCGAAGAAATCGTGCACGGCCTGCTCCGCCGCGGTAATGACCGGCGCCACCGGCCAAAGGGTGTCGTCGAGGTCAAAGCTGATGGCCTGGATACGGGTCATGGGCGGTGGGCCGTGGCGACAGCCGGCTCGTCAAAATGCTGTAATGGATGTACTATCAATGTATAATATTGGGCAAGCTTTATCCACGCATGATCGGCCCGGATGCTCGCCAGGGCAGTGCTTGGACCAAACCGTCATTGAGAAGGTTGCCGCCCATGGTTGATCCGCGCAAGGAATTGGTACCGATCCGAACCGTCTCCCGCCTCACGGGAGTCAACCCGGTGACCCTCCGAGCCTGGGAACGTCGCTATGGCCTGATAAAGCCACAGCGGACACCCAAGGGCCATCGTCTCTACAGCCGCCAGGATATCGATCTGATCAGCCGCGTCCTGGACCTTCTGGACCGGGGCATGTCCATCGGCCAGGTCCGCAGTGCCCTGGAGACGGAGCAGAGCCAAGATGTCTCGGAAGCCCACGACGACAAGTGGCAGCAGTATCGGGCCAACATGATCAAGGCCATCGCGACCTTCGACGAGGCCAGCCTGGAAGACGTCTACAATGAGGCCCTTGCCCTGTATCCGGTCAATGTGGTTACCCGCCTTCTCGTTGTCCCCATGTTGGAGGAGATCGGGCGCCGATGGGAAAGCGGTGAAGGCAGTGTGGCGGAAGAGCATTTCTTCGGCTGTTACCTGCGAAACAAGCTTGGCGCCCGTTTTCATCATCGTCCCCGACACATCGGTGGCAGTCGCCTGGTGATGGCCTGCCTGCCGGAGCAGTATCATGAGATTGGCCTGCTCTTGTTCGCCCTGGCGGCCAGTACCCGCGCTTATGACACCGTTTTGCTGGGGGCCAATCTGCCACTGGAGGAAATTCCGCTCGCGGTATCACGGTCGCGCGGTGACGCCGTCGTCCTGTCATCCTCCACCGAGCCGGCGGAGGAAACCCTGAGTCAGTCTCTGGTGAGCCTGGTGGAAGCCGTGAAGGTTCCTGTGTTTGTTGGTGGTCGCTTCAGCGATGAGGCCATCGAAAAGATCACCGACGCCGGTGCCATCTTCCTCGGTGACGAGATTGAAACCGGTCTGCGCTTGATGCGCGAGCACCTCGATGCACGGGGCCGGGCTGGCGTCGCCTGAGATTGCAAGTCACTTCCCGCCGCTCGCCTTGCTCCCGCAGGCGGGCGAATGCTATACCTATCGGATAATTTTCCGCATCGGTTGAGCCTGAAGGCGACCGGGCACCGCTGCCCGAAACCCCGAGGAGAGCACCATGGTCGACAAGGTCTGGCTGAAAGAATACCCCGAAGGCGTGCCCGCCGAGGCGGACGTGGAAGCCTATCAGTCAATCAAGGACATCTTTGAGGAAAGCGTTCGCAAGTATCGTGACCTGCCGGCCTTCGAGAACATGGGTGCGGTAGTCACCTACGCGGAGCTGGATCAGCGCAGTCGATATTTCGCCGCCTATCTGCAGAAGGTCCTGGGCTTGCAGAAGGGTGACCCGGTGGCGGTCATGATGCCCAACTGCCTGCAGTATCCGGTTGCCATGTTCGGTATCCTCCGGGCCGGCCTCACCGTTGTGAACGTCAACCCCCTTTACACCGCGCGTGAACTCAAGCACCAGTTAAGCGATTCCGGGGCCAAGGCCATCGTCATCGTCGAGAACTTCTGCAGTACGCTGCAGGAAGTTGTGGATGAAACGGATGTTCGTTCGGTCCTGACCACCCGCCTTGGTGACATGCTGGGTTTCCCCAAGTCCATGCTGGTCAATCTTGTGGTCAAGCATGTCAAGAAGATGGTCCCGGACTGGGATATCCCCTCTGCCCAGACCTTTGAACGTGCTTTATCGGAAGGTAAATGGCAGACACTGGAAGAAGTCAGCCTGACTCGGGATGATGTGGCCTTTCTCCAATACACCGGGGGCACCACGGGACTGGCCAAGGGGGCGGTGCTGACCCATGGCAACATGGTCGCCAACATGCAGCAGGCGGCCGCCTGGCTCAGCAACGAGATTGAGGAGGGGCGGGAGATCATCGTGACCGCTCTGCCGCTTTATCACATCTTCTCCCTGACCGCGAACTGCATGGTATTCATGCGGGTGGGTGGAAAGAATCTCCTTATTACCAATCCGCGGGATGTTCCCGCCTTCATCAAGTCCATTCGCAAATCCGGCTTCACCGCCATTACGGGCGTAAACACCCTTTTCAATGCCCTGATGAATCATCCGGAATTTGAGTCCATCGACTTCAGTAAACTGAAGTTGGCCCTGGGTGGCGGCATGGCTGTTCAGCGTGCGGTCGCTGAACGCTGGCAGAAGCGAACGGGCGCCCCCCTGCTTGAGGCTTATGGTTTGACCGAAACATCACCGGCTGTGACCATCAACCCCCTCAATTTGAAGCAGTTCAACGGCAGCATCGGACTTCCCATCCCCAATACCGAGGTTGTGATTCTTGATGAAGAGGGCAAGGCCTTGCCGCCGGGTGAGGCGGGTGAGTTGGCGGTTCGCGGGCCGCAGGTGATGAAGGAATATCTGAATCGGCCTGACGAGACCGAGGCCTCCTTCACCGAAGACGGCTTCTTCAAGACGGGTGATGTCGCGAAGATGGATGAACGCGGCTATTTCTATATCGTCGATCGCAAGAAGGACATGATCAACGTCTCCGGTTTCAATGTGTATCCCAATGAGATTGAAGATGTGGTCGCCGAGATGGAGGGTGTGCTCGAGGTCGCTGCCATTGGCATTCCGGATGAAAAATCCGGTGAGGTGGTGAAGCTTTGGGTGGTGCGCAAGGACGAGAATCTTACCGAAGAAGACATCATCGAGCACTGCCGCCGTAATCTGACCGGCTACAAGGTGCCCAAGAAAGTGGCCTTTGGTGAGGAGCTGCCCAAGACCAACGTGGGCAAGATCCTCCGCCGCAAACTCCGGGAAGACGACCCCGACGCCAAGGAAGACTAAAGGCGGTTTCGCGCAGAGGCGGTGAGGCGCATAGAAAGATCAAAGGATTGCGTCGCGCAAAGACGCCAAGACGCAAAGGCAATGCAATGATTTTTGGTAGGGGATATTTGCGGTAGGAGCGGCTTCAGCCGCGATAGGGGGCATGTCGAAGCCATAATCGCGGCTGAAGCCGCTCCTACGGCAGACTGCCCCCAGCCAAAACTATCCAGGCAGATCGTTGCGCCGCTCCTATTGATCTCTTGGTGCTCTGCGCCTCAGCGCGAAATCCCTTTTTTATTTTTGGTTTTTCTTCGCGTCTTTGCGCCTTGGCGCGAGGCCGCCTTTGAATTTGCCCTTCCAGCCCCAGCCGGTGACCTAGCCACCATGATGATACTGCGGACTCAGCCGAACCACGGCGTCGATCATCGCTCCGGCGTGCTCCGGCGGGATCTTGGGGGTGATGCCGTGGCCCAGATTGAAGACATGGCCTTCCCCATGTCCAAAATCCGCAAGGATCTCGGCGACTGCTTCCCGAATGCGGGCTGGCGAGGCATTCAGGGCCGACGGGTCCAGATTGCCCTGCAAGGCCACCTTGTCGCCCACACGCTTGCGCGCTTCGCCGATGTTCACCGTCCAGTCCAGGCCCAGGGCATCGCAGCCTGTCTCGGCCATGGCTTCCAGCCATTGGCCACCGCCCTTGGTAAACAGAATCACCGGCACCCGCCGTCCTTCATGTTCGCGGATCAGCCCTTCCACGATGCGGGCCATCGGCCCCAGTGAAAAGCGCCGATAATGCGCGGGGCTGAGCACGCCGCCCCAGGTGTCGAAGATCTGTACCGCCTGAGCACCGGCGCGGATCTGGGCATTGAGGTAATCGGTGATGCAGACAGCCAGCTTGTCCAATAGCCGGTCCAGGACCTCCGGGGCATCCCAGGCCATGCCTTTGATGGTGCCAAAGTCCTTGCTGGAGCTCCCTTCGACCATGTAGGTGGCCAGCGTCCAGGGGCTGCCGCTGAAGCCGATCAGGGGCACGCGGCCATCCAGGGCCTTGCGAATGGTGCTGACCGCATCGGTGACATAGCTGAGCTCCGTGCCCACATCCGGTTGGGGCAGGGCGTCCACCTCCGCTGCCGAGCGCACCGTGCGTTCAAATTTCGGCCCTTCGCCCTGAACGAAGTACAGTCCCAGGCCCATGGCATCGGGGATGGTGAGGATGTCCGAGAAGAGAATGGCTGCGTCCAGGGGGAAGCGCTCCAGGGGTTGCAGGGTTACTTCGCAGGCCATCTCCGGGTTGCGCATCAGTTTGACGAAGCTGCCGGCCCGTTCCCGGGTGGCCCGGTATTCGGGCAGGTAGCGACCGGCCTGGCGCATCATCCATACCGGCGTGCGGTCCACCGGTTCCCGCAACAGGGCCTTGAGCAAGCGGTCGTTCTGCAATTCGGTACTCATGCCTGAAACACCTCTCGAATGGTCGCCTGAATGGCCTCGGCCGCCGCCTTGGGATCGTCCGCCCTGCGAATGGGGCGGCCCACGACGATGTAATCCGCGCCGTTCTCGAATGCCTGCTCCACCGTGACCACCCGCTTCTGGTCATCGCCACCCCGATTCTCCACCGGACGAATCCCGGGGGTGATCACCAGCAGGCGATCGTCCACCGCCTCTCGCATCTGGGCGACTTCCATGCCGGAGGCCACCACACCGTCACAGCCGGCTTCCAGGGCGCGTCGGGCCCGGGACAGGACCAGCGCATCCACATCGCAATCAAAGCCCAGATCATCCAGGTCGCCCCGATCGAGGCTGGTCAGGGCGGTCACCGCCAGCACCTTGAGATGGCCGGAGCGGGCCTCGCCGGCCGCTTCCATGATGCTCTGGTTGCCGTGGATGGTGCAGAAATGGGCGCCCCGCCTGGACAGCTGACGCACCGCGGCGGCCACCGTGGCGGGGACGTCGAAAAACTTGAGATCCACGAAAACCTTGCGCTCACGGCCCAGCAACCAGTCCAGGAAATCGAAAAAGCCATCGGCCATGAACAGTTCCAGGCCGATCTTGTAGAAGCGCACACTGTCACCGAGCTGCTCAACCAGCGCCTTGGCCTCTTCCACGTTGGGTACATCGAGGGCGAAAATCAGGCGCTCTTCCGGGGGGATGGACTTGTGCTGGTACACGTTGGACTCCTGGTGGTTGGCTGGCGCAATTGTACCGGAAATACCGTTGCCGGCCGCAGTCAGTTCATCGTCGCCGGATCGGTCAGGCGAGCGTGCTCGGCAATGGCAAAGCGATCGGTCATGCCGGCGATGTAATCGGCAACCACCCGAGCCTGGTGATCCTGTCCCTGACTGGCCTGAAAGCGCTGCCAGGGGTCTGGCGGCAGCAGCCGGGGATCGTCAATGAAAAGTTCGAACAGGCGGCTCACCGTCGCCCTGGCCTTGGTTGCCATGCGATGGACCCGGTGATGGCGATAAAGATGGCGGCGCAGATAGCGTTTCAGTGCCATATGCCGCCGGGCCACCGGCGGGCTGAAGCCAATCAGGGCCTTTTCCATTTGGCGCACGGCCTCAACGGAGGCTGGTGCCGTCTCAAGAATCCTTCGGGCGCTGGCCTCGATCAGGTCATTGACCAGCTCGCCGATCATCCGTCGAACGGTCTCGTGGATCACGCGGCGGCCGGACAGTGACTGCCATTGTTGGCGCACCCCATCATAATGGTCACGGAAAAGCGCCACTTCCCGTAGCGCTTCGACGTCCAACAGTCCGGCTCTCAGGCCATCATCCACATCGTGATTGTTGTAGGCCAGTTCATCCGCCACATTGGCCAGCTGTGCCTCCAGACTGGGCTGCGTGCCGGCCAGAAAACGTTGTCCCAGCTCGCCCAGGTCCCGGGCCAGCCGCGGCGGACAGCGCTTCAATATTCCTTCCCGAGTGGCAAAAGCGAGGTTCAGGCCCGGAAAGTCGGCATACTTTTCCTCCAGCAGGTCCACCACCCGCAGCGACTGGACGTTGTGCTCGAAGCCACCGAAGGGCCGCATGCAGCGATTGAGCGCATGCTGACCGGCATGGCCGAAGGGGGTGTGGCCCAGGTCGTGGGCCAGCGAGATGGCTTCCACCAGGGAGACATTGAGCCCCAGGGCGGCGGCTACCGTGCGGGCTATCTGGGCCACTTCGAGGCTGTGGGTCAGGCGGGTTCGGTAAAGGTCCCCTTCGTGATTGACGAAGACCTGGGTCTTGTAGACCAGACGGCGGAAGGCGGTGGAGTGGACAATGCGGTCACGGTCCCTTTGAAATTCGGTTCGAAAGGCGGGTGGGGGTTCAGGATGCCGCCGTCCGGCATCACCGGCCCTGTCGGGTACTGCCCAGGATGCCAAGCGACCCTGTTCCGCCGCTTTCAGGGGGATTGCATCTCGCACGCCAACACCTCCCGCAGGCGCGACTCGGGGACATCGTCGCGGATGATCGCCCGGCCCAGCCCATCCAGTAACACGAAGCGCAGCCCCGCGCTGGTCGCCTTCTTGTCGCGGCTCATCCATTCCAGCCAGGTATCGACGGACAGGGCCGGCGGTTCACACGGCAGCTTCAGCCTTTCCATCAAGGCAACGGCACGGCGCTGCTCTTCCTCGTTCAGAAGGCCCAGCGTTCGCGACAGGACCATGGCCTGAACCATGCCGGCAGCCACCGCCTCACCGTGCAGCCATTGGCCGTAGCCCAGCGCTCCTTCAATGACATGGCCGAAGGTATGACCAAAATTGAGGATGGCCCGTCGCCCCCTTTCCCTCTCGTCCTCGCTGACCACGGCCGCCTTGATGCGACAGCAGTGAAGTACCGTCTCACCAACCGTTTCCGGCTCGCGGGCATTGAGGGCCTCCACCCGCGCTTCCAGCCAGGCCAGGAAATCCGGATCGGCGATCAGGGCGTGCTTGACCACCTCCGCCAGCCCGGCACGGAACTCCCGCTCCGGCAGGGTAGCCAGGGTGTCGGTGTCGGCAATGACCGCTCGCGGCTGGTGGAAGGCGCCGATGAGATTCTTTCCGGCCGGGTGATTGACCGCGGTCTTGCCTCCGACCGAGGCATCCACCTGGGCCAGCAGAGTGGTGGGGACCTGGTAGAAATCAATGCCCCGCTGCCAGCAGGCGGCCGCGAAGCCAGTCAGGTCGCCCACCACGCCGCCGCCCAGCGCCACCAGGGCGGCGTCCCGGCCGATGCGGCATTCGGCCAGGTGGTCGAAGACCCGCGAGAGGGTGTCCAGTTGCTTCTGCGCTTCCCCGGCAGGTAACACCAGTTCGCCACGCAGGCGCTGGCCCAGGGCCGCCCGCAGGGAAGGGAGGTAATGGGGAGCAACGTTGTCGTCGCTGATGATGAACAGAGCGGGGGCTGTCAGAACCCGGGCCAGCCACTCCGGGTCGGCGAGCAGGTCCCCACCGGCGTGGATGGCATAGCTGCGATCCCCCAGTTCAACGTCGAGGCGGTGCATTTCAGATCTCGAATTCGGTGGCCAGACGGCGCATGACCTGTTTCACCGACTGATCATCCGTGTCCACCACGAAGTCGGCCAACTCCCGATACAGGGGTTCGCGCTCCTCGGCCAATTCCCGCAATTTGGCTTCCGGATCTTCGGTTTGCAGCAGGGGACGGTCATGGCGGGACTGCCGGGTACGTCTGAGCTGGAAGTCCAGGCTGGTTCGCAGGTAGATGACATAGCCACGCTCGGCCAGCAGGCGGCGGTTCTCCGCGGTCACCACGGTGCCACCGCCGGTCGCCAGGACCAGCGGCTCCAGCTGGGTCAGCTCGGCCACGGCCTTGCGCTCCCGTTCCCGAAAACCTTCCTCGCCCTCAAAATCGAAAATGGTGGCGATATCCACCCCGGTGCGTTCCCGCAGATAATCGTCGGTGTCCTGGAATGGATAGCCCAGCCGTCTGGCCAGCTCCCGCCCGATGGATGATTTTCCCGCTCCCATGGGACCAATCAGGAATATCCGCCTCGGTGTTTCCATGCCAAACCTCGAAAGCCTAGGGAAAAGCCGCCCGGGGGCCCTTTCTGTTCATGGGGCTGTGACCAGGCGGGCAATGGCAGCACGGTGCCAAGCGATGATAATGCCGAAAAAAAAACGGCCTGCCCAGTGGGCAGGCCGTTGTCATGGTGACGCGCTTAGCTGTCACTGCCGCAGATGGTCAATTCCTGTTCGAATATGAAGCCTTCGCCACAGCTATTGCCGGGTGTGGTAACGGTAATGGTCCCCACATCGCATTCGGTGGTGTCGTCCTCATTGGACTCCGAGAGAGTGAACTCGACAGCAATGGGACCATCCTGATTGGTATTCCCGATGGTTATCGTGTCCTGTCCCAGAACTCGGCCGTAACCGGTATCAAATGCAACGGTGCTGCCACTGGGCAGCGGCTGCATTTCCGGGCCCCAAAGCTCGATTTCCAGAGGACCACTGCCCACCACATAGGTGGTCGGGAAGGCCATGTTCACAACCCGGTTGTCGGCCAGGACCATGACGCCGGAGACGCCGATGGGCGCCTGCGGAGAACCACAATAGTCGTTCTGGAACGTCTCACGGTCACCATCGTCTTCAATGCCTGCACCGCAAAGGGCGCCATCGAACAGCTCATTGGCCTCGGTATAGCCGCCGCCGTAATAGTTCCAGTGAAAGCCATCCACACCCGGTTCGTACTCACCGCTTTCATTGTCGTCGCGGAAGGGTTCGCCCACATCGATCCAGCCAATATCCGCATTCCCCTCCGGATCATTGGGGTCGAAGTCCCCTTCATGAGGGCCCTCTGCGGCTTCCGCCGGACCAAACAGGCCGTCCCCGGTCCGGTCGATAAAGCTTTCCTCGCCCTCCAGATAGGCGAGTACGGTGGAACGGGCAGGCCAGCTTGCCTGACTGGTCCAGGTCACGACGCAGGTTCCGTCGACCGTCATGCAGTGGGGCTGGATGCGCCCGCCTTCGGTGGAGAAATTGATAACCGTGCCGTCAATCACCGGATTGGAGAAGCGGTCCCGGGCATGAACGGTGATTTCATATTCCTCGCCAACACAGCCCTGGACCGGGGGGTTCAGGCTTTCAAAGGCGATGGATACCCCCTGTTGTTCCGCAATCCCCGTACTGATGCTGAGCAGGGATGACTGGGAAGAAACCGTGGTATCCACCACCTGCGCATTGACCCGGACCGGCGTGGCCACCGTCCCCGAGATGACCTGGGTGCTCACTTCGCCCTGATCATTACTGACGGCAGAATCGTTGGAAAGCTCTATTCCGCCCACGCTGGTACTGAGGGTGAACTGGACTTCCCGCCCGGGCGTTGGGTTACCGTTGACATCCTCCACCCGGAAGCGAACCGTGGATGTTTCGCCGATCTCCGGGACACCCATTCCTCGCAAGCCGATCAGCTGAGGGTCGGCGCTCATGAACACCAATGAGCCCAGGTTGGCCGCTGCAACCTCAACGCTGGCGCTGGCGGACAGCGTGCCAACGCCATCGATGCTTGCCTGGGCGGTAATGGTGTCCTCGCCTTGACAGCCCTCGGCCGTGTAGGTGGAGGAGAACTCGCCGCCATTGGTGGCGACCGGGCTGGTCAGACTGGCCAGACCCTCATCGGCGCAGTTCGAGGTCAGCTCAACTTCAAACTCGTCGTCCGGGACATCACCGTCTTCGGTAAGGATTCGCCCGCTAATGCCGGTGGAGCCTCCGGCTGCGATCGAGCTCATGCCCAGTGTCAGTTGGCCGGCTTCGAAATCCTCACCGTCGCCACTGCCCATGACCAGGCCACCCGCGCTGGGATCGCCGTTATCATCGCCATTGTCATCGCCATTGCCGTTCTCTTCGCCATTGTCGCCACCGGCCTGGGAGATGCTTCCCTCGTCATTGTCACAGGCAACCATGGCCAACGCCCCCGCAAGCAACAGGGCCAACAGAATTCGCTTGATCATCTTCCCTACTCCCCATTCGGATTGCGCTGGCGGTGCATCCGCCAGAAAAAAGGGCGCCACGCGGTTCATATCCCGTTGGCGCCCCTGTCTCTTCGTCTTTCCTCCCACCCACACCGCCCATGGGCGGGGCCGAAACAGGTTTTATCAGTCTAGCCGATTACTCCACCCGAGCGTCATCCTTGAGCAGCTTGGGCGTCACGAAGACCAAGAGCTCGGCCTTGCTGGCACTGCGGGTGGTGGAACGGAACAGCATGCCCAGGCCCGGGATGTCGCCCAGAATGGGCACCCGGGATTCACCTTCCTGGCGCTGGGTCTCGTAAATGCCCCCAAGCACCACGGTCTCGCCGTTGTTCACGGCAGCCTGGGTGCGCACCACCCGGGTATCGATGCTGGGCACGAAGCCACCGGTGGCACTGGGCACCTCTTCACCAATGGTGTCGTTGCTCACTTCCAGGTCCATGATGATGCGCTCATCCGGGGTGATTTGCGGGGTCACGGTCAGTGACAGCACCGCTTCCTTGAATTCCGTGGTGACCGCGCCGGCACCAGTGCCTGCCTGGGCGGACTGGAAGGGAATCTCCACGCCCTGCTGGATGGAGGCTTCCTTCTGGTCGGCGGTGATCACCCGCGGGCTGGAAATCACTTCACCGCGGCCCTGGGATTGCAGCGCGGACAGCTCCAGGTCCACCAGGTAGTCGGAATCCAGGATGGCCATGGAGAAGCGCCCGGCGGGGGATGCCACCGGCAGGTTCACGTTCAGGCGGTCCTGCAGGTTGGGCACGGTCACCGGGAAAGGCTGGCCGGTGTTCTGGATGTTGTCCAGCCCGGACCGCATCATGGTGTCTGCGCCGCTGAGGCCGCCCGAAATGGTGAGCAGGCCATCATCACCACGCTCCCGGGCATGAGTGACGCCAAAGCGCGAACCCAGTTCCCGGTTGAAGTCGCTGGTGGCGACCACGATGCGGGATTCGATCAGCACCTGGCGGACCGGGATGTCCAGGCGGTTGACCATGCGCCGGACGTCGGTCAGGCGGTCATCGGTATCCTGCAGCAGCAGGGTGTTGGTGCGGTCGTCCACGGCCACATTGCCGCGCTCGGACAGCATCTGTGAGCCTTCCGAGCGAATCAGCTGGGCCAGATCCGCGGCTCGGGCGTAGTTCACCTGAATGAACTCGGAGCGCAGCGGTACCAGTTCCTCGCGGGCCTGACGGGCCTGCAACTCCTGCTGCTCACGCTGGGCGATCTCCTGAGCCGGGGCCACCAGGATCACATTGCCGCTCTGGCGGGTATCCAGGCCCTGGGTCTGGAGAATGATGTCCAGAGCCTGGTCCCAGGGCACGTTCTGCAGGCGCAGCGTGACGTTGCCGGTGACCGAGTCGGCCACCACGATGTTGAGATCGGTGAAGTCGGCAATCAGCTGCAATACCGCACGCGTCTCGATGTCCTGGAAATTCAGGGTCAGGCGTTCGCCGGTGTACTCCCGCTCCTCGCGTTCTTCGATTTCCCGCTCGGTCAGTGGCCGGAATTCCAGGGCAAACTGTTTTTCCGACTGATAGGCCAGTTGCTCGTACTCACCGCTCAGGCGGATCTCCATCTCGACCCCATCCGGCCCATGGCGGGTGTCGATGGTCTGCACCGGGGTGGCAAAGTCCAGCACATCCAGTCGGCGCTCCAGTTCCCGCGCCACTTCCGCGCTCTGGAAGGTCACCCGGACCCTGTCGGCGGACTCGTCGATATCAATGGGGATGCGTTCATCGCTGAGCTCGACGAGGATTCGACCTTCGCCCTGTTCACCACGGCGGAAGTCCACATTGCGGACCCGCAGATCCCGGGCTCGACGGTCGTCCAGGCGGGGCTCATCGGCATCATCCTGGACAAAGGGGCTGACATCCGGACCGTCCGGCGCCGCCAGTTGGTCCCGGCTGCGCCGGTCACCGACGGTAATGTGAATGTCATTGCCTTCGGTGGTGACGCTGTAGCCCTGCGGGGCGGAGAGGCCGATCACCACACGGGTCCGGTCCTGGGCCTCGGCAACCATGATATTGCGAGTGGCGCCCACGCCGATATCCTGGCGGCGTTCACGCACACCCACTCGGGTGTCGGCCAGGTCAAGAACGATGCGCGCCGGCTCATCAATGGTGAAGCTCTGCGGCTCGGGGGCCGGTTCGCTCAGCCTGAGGCGAATTTCAACGCGGTCGCCGGGCAGGGTGGAGACAGTGATGTCTTCCAGGCGATTCTGGCCCTGTGCCATCGCCTGGCCGACGAATGCCAGCAGCATCAGGCCAATCAGGCCGACGACGCTGAAGTGTGCAGTCTTGCGTTTGATCCCCATGGTCTTCCTCTCCTGTCCGGTCAATCGCTCAGGCTCAGGCGACGTTCACGTTCATTCCACCCGCCCGTGCCGTCCGGAACCAGTTCTCTCAATGTGACGTGGCTTTCGGTGATGGCGATGATCTCGCCAAAATTCTCGCCCATGTGATTGCCCATACTGACCCGATGCACCACGCCCTCGGGGTCGCGGACGAGTGCGTAAAGCTGTCCACCCATCTCCAGAATCCCCTGCATGCGCAGGCCATCAAGCGGATAGCGCTCGAGGTATTCGCGGCGTCGATCCAGGTCCGGTGTCGGTCCCTCGGCGGTTGCGGTGTCATCCGGGCGCAGGCGGTCATCGGGCTCGAAGGGCGAGCGCTCGCCCGCCACGCCATAGCTGAACCCCTCGTAGGGCTCGATTTGTGGAATCGGCTCGATTTCACCGCCCGGGCGCTGATTGATTTCGTTGATGTAGCGCTCCAGGTCGTCCATATCCCGTTCACAGGCACTCAGGGCGAGGCCGGTCACGGCCATGCCCATGGCCAGCAGGGCACGAGTCTTGGGTGTCCGTTTTTTGCTCACGAGCCACCTCCGTCATCGTCGCCCAGATAGCGATAGGTTCTGGCAATCATTTCCACTTCCAGCTCACCGTCATCCTGTGGCCGGATCTGAATGTTGTGCAGGGTCACGATTCGCGGCAGTTTGGCCACGTCATCGGCAAACTGGCCGAACTCGTGGTAGCTGCCGCGCATGCGCAGGCGATAGGGCAGTTCCGCGTAGAAATCGCGCTCCACCTCCGCCTGGGGCTCGAACAGCTCTGACTCCAGGCCACTGGCGGTCGCGGTCTCCGAGATATCCACCAACAGGCTTTCCACTTCGGCCTCGCTGGGCAGTTGCCGCAGCATGGTGCCGAAGGATTCGCGCATTTCCTCCAGCTGATCCCGGTAGTCGTCAAGATTGGCCGCTCGCTCCTGCCGCAGTTCAAAGCGGGAGCGCAGATCGGTCTCTTCCCGTTCCAGGCGTTCGAGGTTTTCCAGCTGATCCTGAACCAGGAAGAAATAACCACCAACCAGCACGGCGACAATGATGATCCCCACCAGGACCAATCGTCCGGCGACTGGCCATTCCGCCATATCGGCGAAGTCGATGTCCCGGAGGTCATTGATATCGATTTCGTTGAGCTTGCGGAGATCCATGATCAGTTGTCCTCCGTGCCCGGGGTGACCTGGACCGCGCGAATGGTGAAGGTGCGCAATCGTCCTTCACCGTCCCGGCGCGGACGATCCCGCTCGATCACCTGCAGGCGGGGCTGGGCCAGCCAATCGGCCTGGTCGATGTTGCGCATATAGGCCGATACGCGGGCCTGGGATTCTGCTACCCCGCGAATGGTCAGGTTGGCCCCGCTCTGGGTGACCTCGGTCAGGTAGACACCGGATGGCAAGGTCCGCACCAGGTCGTCAAAGAGGCGGACGCCATCGGGCCGGCTCTTCTGCAATTCCTCAATGATCTGCATGCGTGCCAGCAGTCGATCCTTGGTTTCCTGAAGGTCCTCGATCTCGGCAATCTTTTCTTCAAGCTGCCGGATCTCGCTTTGGATGCGGTCATTGCGAGACTGCTGGTGGTCTATCCAGCCACCCACCGTATGGTGGGCGTAGAACAACAGCAGGCCGCCGAGGATGGCGGCGCCCCCCAGTTGGGTTCCAAATTCTTTCTGCTTTTCCCGGCGGGCTTCCTCACGCCAGGGCAGAAGATTGATTCTCGGCATCAGTCAAAACTCCTGAGCGCGAGCCCGCAGGCGATCATGAGCGCCGGGGCGTCTTTCTCGACGTTCTGCGCCCGGGCCCGGGACGAAAGTTTCATCTCCCCAAAGGGGTTACCGATCACGGTCGGCACCTCCAGCCTTTCCTGGATCATCTGATCCACGCCCGGGATGGCGGCGCAACCACCGCAGACGATCACCTGGTCCAGTTGCCCGCCGCCGGCGTGGGAAGACAGATAAAACTGCATGGAGCGGTTGATCTGCTGCGCCATGTCGTCCACGAAGGGTTCGAGGATGTCGGTCTCATAGTTGCCGGGCAGCCCACCTTCCTTCTTGGCCTTGCCGGCCTCTTCAAAGGACAGGCCGTAGGCGCGCATGATTTCCTCGGTCAGCTGTCGGCCACCGAAGTTCTGGTCGCGGGTATAGGCCACCTTGCGGTCGTTGAGAATGCTGAAGGTGGTGGTGGTGGCGCCGAAGTCCACCACCGCAATGGTCTTGTCCAGACCGTTGTCGGGCATCTGGTGAGTCAGCAGGCTACAGGCGTTCTCCATGGCATCCGATTCGATCTCCACCACTTTGGCTTGCAGGCCGGCGGCCTCGAGTACCGCCTGACGGTGTTCAACGTTCTCGCTGCGGGTGGCGGCCAGGAACACGTCCACCATGTCCGGGTCCGCCTCGGAGGGGCCCTGAACCTCAAAATCGTAGGAGACTTCCTCCAGAGGGAAGGGAATGTACTGGTCGGCCTGCAGCTCCACCTGCTCTTCCATCTCCTTGCCGGAGAGATTGGCTGGTAGTGTGATCACCTTGCTGATCACCGAGGCACCGCCAATGGCAACGGCTGCCAGCTTGGTTCGGCTGCCCGAGCGTTTGACGGCTTTGCGCACGGCATCGCCGGTGGCATCCACATCGACAATGACCTTGTCGGTGATGGCATTCTGAGGCATGGGCTCCGCCGCGTAGTGATCCACACGGTAGCCGGCCTTGGTCTGACTCAGCTCAATCACCTTCACCGAGGAGGTGGAGATGTCGAGGCCGAGCATTGGCTTGGCGCGTTTTGAGAACACTGCTTTTTTCCTTTCTCAGACGGCAACTTGGCGGCAGAACATGGCCCAGAACATTAAGACCTGAATTGAACTATATATCAATGTGCCGTCAAATCAAATGCGGGTTTATGCGCTTCTATTCCGCACCCCCTGCTGCCGCAGGCTGCGAAGACCAGGCTTGGGGCTCTTTTAAGAAGCAAATAAGCCCTTGAAAATAAAGGGAAAGAATCCCATATATCGAGGGGGCTGGAAGTCCGCGCCGGGGGCCTATTCGCGCATCCGGGCGTCAGGACTTAAAATATGAATCTTGCGGCAAAATGCCGGATTTCTGGTGATTTTTTCCTTCGGGGACATAGATGCAGCGTTTTCTCAAGATCCTGGTTTTTCTGCTCGGTGCCGGTTTTACCCTGTTCGTGGTGGCCATCGGGGTGGTTGTCGGCACCTATCTCTATATTGCCCCCGATCAGCCTGATGTCGAAGTCCTGCGTGAGGTGGACTTCAAGGAGCCCATGCGGGTCTTTAGCCGTGATGGCCGTCTGATCGCCGAGTTTGGCGAGGAACGGCGCCGTCCGCTTCGCTATGAGGAATTCCCGGAACGCCTCAAGCAGGCGGTGATTGCCGCCGAGGACGAGAATTTCTTCCGCCACCGGGGCGTGGACTTCCGGGCCATGCTGCGGGCCTCCTATTATCTTGTCACCACCCGCTCAATGGCCCATGGCGGTGGCTCCACCATCACCATGCAGGTCGCCCGCAACTTCTTCCTGACCCGAGACCAGACCTTTGGTCGCAAGATCCGGGAGCTCTTTCTCGCCTTTGAAATCGAGCGAGAGCTGAGCAAGGAAGAAATCATGAGTCTTTATCTCAACAAGATCTTTCTGGGGCACCGCGCCTTTGGCGCCGCCGCCGCCGCCGAGGTCTACTACGGCAAGGACGTTTCCGAGCTGACCCTGGCGGAGAAGGCCATGATTGCCGGCCTGCCCCAGGCCCCATCGCGGGCCAACCCGGTCAGCAACCCGGAGCGGGCCGTGGATCGGCGGGCTTATGTGCTGGGTCGGATGCTGACCCTGGACCTCATCAGCCAGGAGGAGTACGCCGAGGCCGTGACGGCGCCGGTTACCGCCGGCCTTCACCGCGCCCAGGTGGAAGTGGATGCACCCTTCGTGGCCGAGATGGTCCGTCAGGAAATGGTCCGTCGCTATGGCGACGCGGCTTACGAAGACGGTTTTCAGGTTGTGACCACCGTGGATGGTCGCAAGCAGCCGGCGGCCGTCCGCGCGCTGCGCAACGGCCTGCTCGCCTATGACCAGCGTCATGGCTGGAGAGGCCCCGTCGGCCAGGTCCAGGTCCCCGACGATCCCTCCGACCAGCAGGCCTGGGCCTCGACCCTGGCTTCCTACTACCGTATCGGTGGTCTCGAGCCGGTGGTGGTTGCGGCCGCCGGGGAGACAGGTTTCGAAGCCGTCCGGCGCAATGCCGACCGGGTCACGGTGGACTTTTCCACCATGGAGTGGGCCCGCCCCTTCATCAATCGTAATCGCCAGGGCTCGGCACCAGAGCGGGCCGATGAAGTGGTCATGCCCGGTGATGTCGTGTTCCTGAGTCAGGATGAGGATGGCTGGGCTCTGTCACAGGTGCCGGAGGCCCAGGGCGCGGTGGTCGCGATCAATCCGGAAGACGGCGCCATCGAGGCGCTGGCCGGCGGTTTCGACTTCCGTCACAGCCAATACAACCGGGCGGTACAGGCCCTGCGTCAGCCGGGTTCTGCCTTCAAGCCCTTCATCTACTCCGCCGCCCTGGACAGCGGCTTTACGCCGGCGACCCTTGTTAATGATGCCCCCGTGGTCGTGGAAGAGGCCGACATTGATCATACCTGGCGGCCCACCAATTACACCGGTCGTTTCTTTGGTCCCACGAGACTTAGAGAGGCACTGGTTCATTCACGCAATCTGGTGTCCGTTCGGGTCCTGCGGGATGTGGGTATTGGCCGGACAGCCGGGCACCTGCGGTCTTTCGGTTTTGATGACCGCGCCCTTCCCCGCGACCTGACTCTGGCACTGGGCACGGGTGAGTTGACCCCCTTGGATCTCACCCGTGGTTATGCGGTTTTTGCCAACGGTGGTCATCGGGTGGAGCCCTGGTTCATTGAGCGCATCATGGATCGCCGGGGCGAGCCCCTGTATCAGGCCCAGCCGGCCGTGGTCTGTCCCGAGTGCAGTGTCCCGGGCCTCGAAAACGGGCTGCCGGAAGAACTGCAAGCCGAGGATGCCAGCGATGCCTGGCAGCCATCCCTGCATGAAGATGAGCTCAACCCGGAATCACCCATCAACCTGGCTGAACGTGTGATCAGCCCGCAGAACGCCTATCTCATTGATAGCATGCTGCAGGATGTGGTCCGCCACGGCACGGGCCGCTTCGCCCGCCAGCAGTTGGGCCGCAATGACCTGGCGGGTAAAACCGGTACCGCCAACGAGTATCGCGATGCCTGGTTCAGCGGTTACACACCGGATCTGGTGGCCACCGCCTGGATCGGTTTCGACCGTTCTCAGCCCCTGGGTAATCGGGAGGGTGGCGCCCGTGCGGCGCTGCCCATCTGGACGGAATTCATGGGCGCGGCCCTGATTGGTGCCCCCGAGCGGACTCTGGATGAGCCGCCGGGTCTGGTGAGAGTCCGCATCTCCCGGGATACCGGTCTGATGGTGGGGGCTGATCATCCCAACGGCATGTTCGAGATTTTCCGCGAGGGGCAACTGCCCGAACGGGAAGATAGCAGTGATGAGGACAGTCCGGGGGCGGATGATCTCTTCTAGGCGCCAGCGCCCGACTGGCCAGGCTTTTTCATGAGTAGACGGCGGCCGCCCGCGCCGCCGTCTCTACCGTTCTTCTGGATTTCTTGCACTCCCGCTTGCTTTTCGGGTGCCGAAACCGGTATTTCTGTAAGCAGTTTCCATCCAGGGAGGTCGTCTCTTCATCCCATCCAGTCGCGTCACCAATCCCGCCCTATTTTTTCGGCCCGATCGAGGGGGTAACGATGACCAGACTCAGCACTGACAAGCGAAGCGAGGAAATCCGTCAGCGCATGGCCCAGGAGGCCGCCCGCATCCTCGCCGAGGAAGGGGTGCGTGATTATCTTCTGGCCAAGCGCAAGGCATCCGAACGTCTTGGTCTGGAGCGCAGCCAGCTTCGACGCATCATGCCCACCAATGTGGAAATCGAATCAGCCCTGAACGAACATCTGCGCCTGTTTCATGGCGAGACCCAGCCGGATCGTCTGCGGGAGCTACGCGAGACAGCGATTGAGGCGATGAAACTGCTGCAGGATTTTTCGCCTCGTCTGGTGGGGGGTGTACTTGATGGCAATGCCACCCTGCACGCCGACGTCAGCCTTCATGCCTTCGCCGACATGCCGGAGTCGGTCTATATGTTCCTGATGGACTCGGGTATCCCGGTGGAAACGGAGGAGCGTCGCCTTCGCCAGTCCAATGGCAAGCACGAAAATTACCCGGTCTACAGCTTCATGGCCGGGGATGTCAGCCTGGAAATCACTGTCTTCGGCCTCCACGAAAAAGGCCACGCCCCCCGCAGCCCCATAGACGGCCGGCCCATGAAGCGGGGCAATCTTGCCGCGGTGGAGGCCTTGCTGGAGGAGTGAGTCATCCTCAGGGCCTCGATTGTTGTATCGCCCTTCGTTAGCGGTGACGGGGTGTGCCGGCTTAGGTTTGGTGGTGGTCACCTGTGCCGTGCTCGGAGAGAGTTTGGTTAAGTCTTATGGCTTAGTCCCTTCCGGTGGCTTTTAGTCGCGAATGAATTCGCTCCCACGGTGCCAATAGCTTATGCCGAGGCCGCCGCGGGAGCGGATTTGTCCGCGAATAAACGGCCTGAATCGAAGGTAATCTGCTCGAATATCTGAATAAGCCTTCAGCAGGCACAGTCCAGGTGACCCCACCACAGGTAGGCCTTGGAGGTGACAGGGCTTTCCAGGACTGTGGGCGACAGGATGTCGCCCACAGAGTCCCCAGGGATGGGTTCACGACGTTCCTGGGAAGCCCTGTCGCCTCCAAGGCCGGGACGCAAACGTCACCGTCATCGAAAGGCACTGCAGCGGTCGAAGCCCTCAGCACAAAAACCTAAGCACAAAAAACGGGCGGCCAATGGCCGCCCGTTCCTGTTCTGCTGTCGGACCGCGATTACTTCCGGCGATCCAGGGGCACGTAATCCCGCTGGGTCTCGCCAACATAAAGCTGACGCGGACGACCAATGCGCATGGCCGGGTCACCGATCATCTCCAGCCAGTGGGCCGTCCAGCCCACCGTGCGGGCAATGGCGAACATCACCGTGAACATGCTGACCGGAATACCCAGGGCCTTGTAGATGATGCCGGAGTAGAAATCCACATTCGGGTACAGCTTCTTCTCGACAAAGTAATCATCGTTGAGCGCGATGTGCTCAAGCTCCATCGCCAGCTCCAGCAGCGGATCATTCTCCTTGCCCAGGCGCTTGAGCACCTTGTGGCACATCTCGCGAATGATCTTGGCGCGGGGGTCATAGTTCTTGTAGACCCGGTGACCGAAGCCCATCAGCCGGAAGGGGTCATTCCTGTCCTTGGCCTTCTCCAGATACTTGGGAATGTTCTTCACATCCCCAATCTCATTGAGCATGTCCAGCACCGCCTCATTGGCGCCGCCATGGGCCGGGCCCCAGAGCGCGGTCACACCCGCCGCGATGGCCGCATAGGGATTGGTGCCGGTGCTGCCGGCAAGGCGCACCGTGGAGGTGGAGGCATTCTGTTCATGATCCGCATGCAGAATGAAGAGCAGGTCCAGCGCTTCCGCCGCTACCGGGTCGGGCGAATAGGCTTCCGCCGGGACCGAGAAGAACATGTGCAGCAGGTTGGAGCAGTAGCCCAGATGGTTCTGGGGATACATGAAGGGCTGACCGATGGAATGCTTGTAGGCCGCCGCCGCGATGGTCGGCATCTTGGCGATGATGCGGTGGGCAAACACATCACGCTGTTCCGGGTCCCGCATGGCATTCTGATCGTGATAGAAGGCGGACAGGGAGCCGACCACGCCGGTCATCATGGCCATGGGGTGGGCATCATAATGGAAGCCGTTGAAGAAGCGCAGCAGCGATTCATTCAGCATGGTGTGATAGAGAATGGACTGCTTGAAGCCCTCCAGTGTTTCCCGGCTGGGCAGTTCCCCGTACATGAGGAGGTAGGAGACCTCAAGGAAGCTGGACTGCTCCGCCAGCTGCTCAATGGGGTAGCCACGATAGAGGAGTTGGCCCTTCTCGCCATCGATATAGGTGATGGCGCTCTTGCAGCTGGCAGTGGAGGTGAAACCGGGGTCGTAGGTGAACACGCCTTGCTGACGATACAGCTGGCCAATGTCCACGGTGGCTGGCCCCAGGCTGCCTTCCCGGATGGGCAGATCAACGCTGTCCTCGTTGTCCGGCATGCCCAGCTTGCAGGTCTTCTCGCTCATGGTTCTCTCGCTCCTGTGGAATCCTGGTACCCGATCCTGGGCGCGGTCAGGCCGCCCGGCGTGCAGGCATTCAGCACGCAAACGCAAGAAGAAGGCGGCTTGCTGGTTCGAGCCCGGATCGATTGTCGGGTGCACGCATGGAGAAAGACGCAGAGGCGTCCAGTGTGCCACCCCCGCGACCCGGCCGAAATCGATGACGAAGGGGAACCACGTCGGCAGTGCGGAACCCTCGGGCGTCAGCGTCTGCGCGACTGGCGCGCAGGTCTCCCCGGGTCGGGCGCCCGATTATAGGGCAGATGAGCTGGGAATGACAGGCAGGAAGCAACCACCGGGCGGCTGGCGCCCGGTGGTCAAAAGGATCAGGCGGACTTGCGACCGTACTTGCGGCGGAACTTGTCCACGCGGCCGGCGGTGTCCATGATCTTCTGCTTGCCGGTGTAGAAGGGGTGGCAGGCGGAGCACACTTCGACCTGGAGGTCCTTGCCGAGCGTGGACCGGGTCTTGAAGGTGTTGCCGCAACTGCAAGTCACCGTCACTTCGTTGTATTCGGGATGGATATCCGCTTTCATGGCGTTGAAACCCTGGCTGAATCAGGGGCACAGACCGTTGTCGGCACCCGGAAAACTGGAAACGCGGCATTCTAAACCTCCCGACGTTCCGCCGCAAGGCCTGTGGCTATATACGGTCCCCGGGCGCTTAGCGTCACTAGCTTGAGTGGTGTTTGACTTATTGCGGGCAAGTCCACGGCAAGGCAGGGAAAATCCGGTTTTCCACAAAAGCTGTGGATAACTGTGTGGAAGAACTGGGTCAAACCGTCGCAAATGCCCGTGCGGGCAAGCCCTTCCTTATTTCGGTCACTAAATGGCCACCAGAAAAAACACTGATATTTCAGTCAGTTGGCATTCCCGAGTGAATGCAGTCTGCACAGGCTGCGCAGGATCTTCAGGCCGCCGGAATGGACGATAAGGATGTGAATAAAATGCCAAGGCTGGACCTAATGGGCCCGCTCGGCCGTCACTTGCCAGCCCCCGCTGCCGTCCGGCTGAGCCTCCAGGTTCATGGGGTGGCAGCAAACCGGGCAGTCTTCCATCCATTGACCGGCTTCCGCATCCGCATCAATGAATATTTCCACCGCTTCCAGGCACCAGGGGCATTGCAGGCTGACGGTGGCGAACTTGCTGCTCATGGGCTTATGTCCCTTTCGGCAGAAAACGGGCCTGACATTCATTGAGCAAATCCAGACCCCGTTCACTGGGCCGCCAGTGCTCACCGGAGGCATCTGTCTCCATCAGGCCGTCGGCCGCCAAGGAGCGCAGACCCGGGCGGGCCAGATCGGGATCGAGCCCGGTTCGCTCCCGGAACAGCTCGAGACTGAAGCCGTCAACCAGACGCAGGGCATTGAGCATGAACTCGAACAAGCGGTTGTCGGTGGACAGGGCGTGGCGAGATACCTCGGCCCCCGCGCCCGCAGTCAGACTCATGAAGCGTTGTGGTACCCGGTGCTTGCGATAACGCCATATCTCGTGACCATCACTGACCTTGCCGTGGGCGCCGGCGCCAATGGCGAGATAGTCGCCGAACTGCCAGTAATTGAGGTTGTGCCGGCAGGCCGAGCCGGGGCGGGCCCAGGCGGAGATCTCGTAGCGCTCCAGGCCGGCGGACTTCATCCGCTCGCTGCAGGCCTGCAGCATGTCCCAGCGCTGATCTTCATCCGGCAGGGCCGGCGGCTGGCTGTGGAAGATGGTGTTGGGTTCAAGGGTGAGCTCATAATGGGACAGGTGGTCCGGCGCCAGTGCCAGGGCGGCTTCCAGGTCGGCCACCGCCGCCTCCGGGCTCTGTGCCGGCAAGCCGTACATCAGATCGAGATTCAACCGCTCGATACCGGCCGCGCGGGCGGCGTCTACCGCTTTCCGCGCCTGCTCGGCGGAATGGATTCGGCCGATGGCTTGCAGTTGCTGATCATTGAAGCTCTGCACACCGATGGACAGGCGATTGACCCCCACCTGGCGAAAATCGCGAAAGCGGGCGGCTTCGGCACTGCCCGGATTGGCTTCAAGGGTGATTTCCGCCGACTGCGCCAGACCGATTCGTCGGTCCACCGCTTCAAGCACGCTGCCGATCGCCTTGCCCGAAAACAGGCTGGGCGTGCCGCCGCCAATGAAAACACTCTCGATTCGCCGCCCACCGGCTCGGTCGGCCTCCAGGCCAAGGTCCGCTTCAAGTGCCGCGACATAGTCCGCTTCCGGCACCGGGCCGCTCAAGGCGTGGGAATTGAAATCGCAATAGGGACATTTGCGCTCACACCAGGGCAGGTGAATGTAGAGGCCCAGGGGCGGATTGAAAGGCGCCGTCATATCGTTGGCACGCTGGGGGGCAGAAATATTACTCATTCAGTTTCGCTGCGCAGCAGGCGCTGAAGCAGGGCCAGGGCCTGGCCCCGGTGGCTGAGCCGGTTCTTTTCCGCCGCCGGCAGCTCCGCCGCGGTGCGATCCTCGCCGTCGGGGAGAAAGACCGGATCATAGCCGAAGCCACCATCCCCCCGCGGCTGCTCGATGATTCGCCCCTGCCATTCCGCCTGGGCAATCAGCGGCAGCGGGTCGTTCACATCTCGGAGCAGGGCCATCACGCAGACAAATCGTGCCTGTCGGCCATCGGCGGGGACCCCGTCCAGGGCCTGGAGCAGCCGCTGGACATTGTCGCTGTCGCTGGCATCGGGGCCGGCATAGCGGGCGGAACGGACGCCGGGCGCGCCGTCCAGGCAATCCACGCACAGCCCGGAGTCATCGGCGAGCGCCGGTCGACCACTGTAGGCGGTGGCATTGCGCGCCTTGATCAGGGCGTTTTCCAGGAAGGTAGCGGCGGTCTCGTCGGCCTCGGGTGTCTGAAAGTCCGATTGCGCCATGACCTGGATGCCGAAGCCTTCCAGCATCCCCTTCAGCTCACCCAGTTTGCCCTGATTGTTGCTGGCCAGGACCAGTTCACGAATCGCCATGAAAAACCTCGTCCACCCTTGCTTGTCAGGAGGCCTGTTCCAGCGCCTGGCGCTGGTGTTCCTGCAGTTCTCGAATCCCCTTGTCGGCCAGGTCGAGCATGGCGTCCAGCTCGCCGCGGCGAAAGGCGTGGCCTTCGGCCGTGCCCTGCACTTCGATGAAGGCACCGGCCTCGTTCATGACCACATTGAGATCGGTTTCCGCGCCGGAATCTTCCGGGTAGTCCAGGTCCAGCACCGGGTGGCCGTCAACGATGCCGGTGGATACGGCGGCAACCTGGCCGTGCATGGGGTTTCGCTTCAGCGCCCCGTTTTCCAGCAGTGTGTTGACGGCGTCTTTCAATGCCACCCAGGCGCCTGTTATGGCGGCGGTACGGGTGCCACCATCGGCCTGCAGCACATCGCAGTCGAGGATGATGGCCCGCTCACCCAGGGCCTCCAGGTCCATGACCGCCCGCAGGGAACGCCCGATCAGGCGCTGAATCTCCAGGGTGCGCCCGCCCTGCTTGCCACGGGCCGCCTCCCGGTAACTGCGGCTGCCGGTGGCGCGGGGCAGCATGCCGTACTCAGCGGTGACCCAGCCGCGACCGCTGCCCCGGAGAAAGCCCGGAACCCGCTCGCTGACACTGGCGGTGCAGATGACCTGCGTGTTACCGAATGTGGACAGTACCGAGCCTTCGGCGTGCATGGTGAAATGGCGTGTCAGACTGATGGGCCTGAGCTGATCGGCTGTGCGGCCGTCATGTCGCATTGACTACTCCTGGTGATTGCGTGTGTCCATTACGTTGATGCTTCACGTGCTTATTCGCCGTGCCAGCGCACAGCGACGGCGGTGATATTGTCGCTTTCCGGGGCCGCGTTGGCTTCCGCCTCCGCTGCCAATTCGTTCAGGCAGGCATCCAGATCCTCCGCCGCGCACAGGCGGTCGGCGACCATCTCCATGTCCAGCGCCCCCCAGAAGCCGTCACTGCAGAGCAGCACCACATCCTGGGGCCTGAGCCGCAGGCGGCGCCTCAGTCGCAAGGCCGGTTCCCCTTCGGGGCCGCCCAGGCAGGAGTCCACCAGATGACGCATGGGGTGGGCCTGGGCTTCTTCATCGCTGATCTGCCCCCGGGTCAGCAGTTCGTCAACCACGCTATGGTCCCGGCTGCGTCTGCGGATCCGGCCGTCCCGGAACAGATAGGCGCGGCTGTCCCCGGCGTGCACCCAGCGCACCGTGTCGCGACTGAGCAGGGCCAATACGCCGGTGGTCCGCGGGGCCTGATCAATGCTGAGGCCCGCGGCCAGCTCTTCCACCTTGCGATGGGCCCGGTGCATGGCGTTCTCCAGAAACTTGACCGGTGCACGCACCAGTTTCCCGGAAGACTTGAATGCCGCTGTCCAGGCGCGCACGGCCGTTTCGGCCGCCAGGGCGCCGTCCTGGTGGCCGCCCATGCCGTCGGCCACGCCCAGCATGACCGCCCGGTCACCCACCATCAGGGTGTAGCGGTCCTGATTGCTCTTGCGATGCCCGGTTCGGGTCACATCGGCGGTCTCGATTTCCAAGGACATTGCCCTTTCTGCTGATACTGGCCGCAGGCCCCGGATCCATCAGGCCACTCCGCCCCGGCGGAGCGCATGGTCTGGCCGCCCGCGCTGGCGTATAATGCCCGGTTTCTCCACGAAATTGCCTATTGTATCAAGCCCGCCGCGCCGGGCTGTTACGTTCGGTGCCCAGGGGGCCTGTCCATGCTCAACAGTATGACCGGTTTTGCGCGCAGCGAAACCCGCAGTGACGCGGGTTTGCTGGTATGGGAGCTGCGCAGCGTCAATCATCGCTACCTGGAAACCAGCTTTCGCCTGCCGGAGGCGCTACGGGCTGCGGAGGGGGAGTTCCGCAAGCAAGTGGAAGCGGCCCTTGCCCGTGGCAAGCTGGATGCGGTCTTGCGCCTGGAGACGGGTGAAGCCGAGACTGCCGGTCTGGAGCTGGATACGGCGGTTGCGGACGATCTGACCCGGGCGGTGGCGGCCATGGCCGAGCGCCTGCCAACGGCCCGCCCCCCCAGTCTGGGGGAATTGCTCAAGTGGCCGGGCCTGGTACGACGGCCGAGCCCGGATCCCGAGGGCTTGAGCCGTGATGCCCAGACGGGCCTTGCCGCCGCCCTGGAGGAGCTCAAGGCCTACCGCGCCCGGGAAGGCGCTCGCACCGCCGAGATGCTGGAAAGCCGCTGTCAGGTGGTGGAGGCCCAGGTGGATCGGGCGCGTGAACGGGTGCCGGCGGTGCTGGCCGGGCTGCGGGAACGCTACCGTCGCCGCCTGGAGACCCTGGACATCGAGGCCGATGAGCAGCGACTGGAACAGGAGCTGGCACTGGTGGCGCAGAAACTGGACGTGGACGAAGAGCTGGATCGGCTTGGCAGTCACGTGGCCGAGTTGCGCGAGGCCATGCAACGCAGCGAGCCGGTGGGCCGGCGTCTGGACTTTCTGATGCAGGAATTCAACCGGGAGGCCAACACCCTGGCCTCCAAGAGTCAGGATAGCGAAGCCACGGCGGCAGCGGTGGAGATGAAGGTCGCCATCGAGCAGATGCGTGAGCAAATTCAGAATGTGGAGTGAACGCGGGCATGGCTAGGGGCAATCTCTGGGTAGTGAGCGCCCCCTCGGGGGCGGGCAAGACCTCCTTGGTGCGGGCGCTGATGGACCGCGAAGCCGGGCTGCGTTTTTCCATTTCCTACACCACCCGCCCGCCGCGGGAAGGGGAAGTGGATGGTGAGGACTACTGCTTTGTTGACGAGGCCCGATTCCGGGAGATGATCGAGGGCGGTGAATTTCTGGAGCATGCCCAGGTCTTCGGCAATCGCTATGGCACCGCCCGCGCCCAGGTGGAGCGTGAGCTGGAGAGTGGTTGCAGCGTCCTGCTGGAGATCGACTGGCAGGGTGCGGAGCAGGTCCGGCGCATGATGCCCGAAGCTCGTAGCATTTTTATCCTGCCGCCGTCCCGCGAAGAGCTGGAAAGTCGGCTGCGGGGACGCGGGACTGACAGCGATGCGGTTATCGAACGGCGTCTGCGCGAGGCTCATGCCGAATTATTGCAATGGTCGAATTTCGATTATGCGATCATCAACGATGATTTTGATCGTGCCCTGCAAGACCTGCGCGGCCTGATTCATGGCCGTGGGGAGGGTCTGGAGGCGGATCGTGAGGCCGTGCGGTCGCTGGCCGACCGCCTGCTGGCGGACACGCCAGCCTGAATCCGGGCGGCCGCCGCGCCGCCCATCTGTCGCGGCAGACTTGGTTTCATCCGGGACTGCCCTAAACTTTTAGTGTAGACACAGAGTCTTAGCATCATGGATGCTTGGATTGACCTGAGGGCTCTGACAATCAGCCGAGAGAAGAGGACGACATGGCTCGAGTAACCATTGAAGATTGTATTGAGAAGTGCAGCAACCAATTCGAACTGGTGCTGCTGGCCACCAAGCGTGCCCGTCAGCTGGAGCGGGGCGCCGATGCCCTGTTGCCGTTGGAAAATGACAAGCCCACGGTAGTCGCCCTGCGCGAGATTGCCGACGGCCTGGTGGATCGGGAAATGCTGGAAGAGCAGGAAGCCCGCGAGGCCAGTGAGGCCATGGCCGCCGAAGCCGCCGCAGCCGCCGAGGAAGCCAGTGAGGCGGCAGCCAAGCAGGGGGACCAGGACGCCAGTCACTGATCCATCTGCCGACAGGAGTGCCGGAATGAGTGATGCCGCCGCCAAATATGTCTCGAGTCGCCGGGCTCGGCGGGCGGTGGGCATCGACGATCTGCTGGGCCGCCTGCGAAGCTATCTGCCCGAGGATCAGGTGGAAACGGTGGAGCAGGCCTTCCAGTTCGGTGCCGAGGCCCATGAGGGGCAGCGGCGCCTGACCGGCGAGCCTTATATCTCCCATCCGGTGGCGGTGGCGGGGATTCTGTCCGAACTGCGGATGGACTATAAGACCCTGATCGCCGCCATTCTCCACGACGTCATCGAGGATACCCCCACCGCCAAGGAAGAAATCGCCGAGCGATTCGGTGAGGACGTGGCCCAGTTGGTGGATGGGGTCAGCAAACTGACCCAGATCCGTTTCCGCTCCAAGGCCGAGGCGCAGGCGGAGAATTTCCGCAAGATGCTCCTGGCCATGGTGGAGGATATCCGCGTCATTCTGGTCAAGCTGGCCGACCGCCTCCACAACATGCGCACCCTGGGCGTCATGCCGCCGGCCAAGCGTCGCCGCATCGCCCGGGAAACGCTGGAAATCTATGCCCCCATTGCCGGGCGACTGGGCATCAATGCCATCCGCCTGGAACTGGAAGATCTGGGTTTCAAATCCTTTCATCCCACCCGCTACCGTGTCATCAGCCGACATCTGCGGCGGGTGCGGGGAAACCAGAAAGAAATCTTCCGACGCATCAATCGCGCTTTTGGCGAGGCCCTGGTTGCCGAGAATATTTCCGCCGAGGTGGGAAGCCGCGAGAAGCATATCTACAGCATCTATCAAAAGATGCGGAAGAAGCGTCTGTCATTGACGGATGTGCTGGATGTCTACGGCTTTCGGGTAACGGTGGACAAGGTGGATACCTGTTATCGGGTGCTCGGTATTGTCCACAACGTCTACAAGCCGGTGCCGGGGCGCTTCAAGGACTATATCGCCATCCCCAAGGCCAACGGTTATCAGTCCCTTCACACCACGCTGTTCGGTCCTCACGGTGTGCCCATCGAGGTTCAGATCCGCACCCATGAGATGGATCGCATTGCCGAATCCGGGATTGCCGCTCACTGGCTCTACAAGGGGGCCGACAAGGAGGGGCTTTCCGCGCCGGAGGAAATCCGGGCCCGGGAGTGGCTCAAGGGCGTGCTGGAAATGCAGAAGGGTTCCGGCAACTCCATGGAGTTTCTGGAAAACGTCAAGGTCGACCTGTTCCCCGACGAGGTCTATGTGTTCACGCCCCGGGGTGATATCCGGCGTCTGCCGCGGGGTGCCACGGCAGTGGACTTCGCCTATGCCGTGCATACCGATGTGGGTAATGCCTGTGTGGCTGTCAAGATCAACCGCCGTCTGGCACCGCTGCGGACCCGGCTGGTGAATGGTCAGACCGTGGAGATCATTACCGCCGAGAATGCCCGACCCAATCCGGCCTGGCTCAACTTTGTGGTGAGCGCCAAGGCGCGGGCCGCCATCCGTCATTACTTGAAAAATGTCCATCAGGAAGAAGCGGTGGAGATGGGACGGCGTCTGCTTGAGCGGGCCCTGGGCGAACTGGGCTTCAAGTTGCGCCAGATCCCCCGTTCCCGCTTCAATGCCTTGCTGAAAGAGTTTCACATGGAAGATGCCGAAGAGCTCTATGAGCAAATCGGCCTGGGCCAGCGGGTCGGGCCCATCGTCGCCCGTCGACTGCTCCCGGACGAAGAACTGGGTGAAGCGCCGGCGGGCAGCAGTGGCCCCCTGACCATCAGCGGTACCGAGGGCATGGTGGTGACACTGGCCCGCTGTTGCTATCCCATTCCCGGTGACCCCATCGTCGGCTATCTCAGTCAGGGCCGTGGCATCGTGGTGCATCGGGATGATTGCACCAACCTCAATGAATACAGCAACGATCCCGACAAGTGGGTCGAGATCCAGTGGGAGAAGGGACTGGCGCGGGACTTCTCCGTGGATGTGAAAGTGGACGTGGAGAACAAGCGCGGCGTTCTGGCCTCGGTTGCCGCCACCATGTCGGAAGAAGGCTCCAATATCGAGCATGTGGACGTTCAGGAGCGCGATGGCGCTCATACGACCCTGCATTTCGTGTTCAACGTTCGTGACCGCAAGCACCTGGCCACCATCATGCGCTCCATCCGCGCCATGCCCGAGGTCCTGCGCATCGTTCGCACGCATGCGTGAGCTACGAGCTGCGAGCTACGAGCCAGGCACTCAGAACTCAGTACTCAGAACTCAGCACCCAGAATTCCCCTTCCCCTTGCAGTCCGTCCTGCCAGCACCGAAACTTGAGACTTCCCCATTTGCTGAAAAAACGGAGTCCCCATGTCGCGTGAGGTGATTCATTCGGACAAGGCGCCGGAAGCCATCGGACCTTATTCTCAGGCCATCCGGGTTGGTGAAACGGTCTATCTCTCCGGGCAGATTCCCCTGGACCCGGCCACCGGCAGTCTGATCGAGGGCGATATCGAGGCACAGGTCCGGCGGGTGTTCGATAATCTTTCTGCGGTCTGCGAAGCGGCCGGTGGCAGCCTTGCCGATGTGGCCAAGCTGCAGATTTATCTCGTCGACCTGTCCCATTTCGGCACCGTCAACGAGATCATGCAGGAATATTTTCAGCAGCCCTACCCCGCCCGCGCCGCCCTCGGTGTGGCCCAGCTACCCAAGGGGGCGGAGGTGGAGATGGATGGCGTGCTGGTGTTGCAGCGCTGAACTCATGAGCCAGCCGGAGGCAAAGCCCGATAGCGCGGTTTCCGATCTGGTCCGGCTCAAGGGCGTTGGGCCCAAGCTGGCGGAAAAACTTGGCAAGCTTGGCATCCACGGCGTTCGGGATCTGCTCTTTCATCTACCGCTGCGTTGGGAGGACCGAACCCGGGTCGTGCCCATGGGCAGTCTCCGCCCGGGTGACCGGGTGGTGGTGGAGGGCCGTGTTCAGCATGTGGAGACGGTCTATCGCCGTCGCCGCAGTCTGCTGGTTTCCATTGCCGATGGCAGCGGCAGTCTGCTGCTGCGGTTCTTCCATTTCTCCCGTGCCCAGCAAGAGCGCCTGAAACGCGGTGTGCAACTGCGTTGCTTTGGTGAGGCCCGGCGGGGCAGGCGGGGCCTGGAAATGGTCCATCCCGAGTATCGGGAGGTGTCGGCGGATACCCCGGTGGAGGAAGCCCTCACTCCGGTCTATCCCACCACCGAGGGGCTGAATCAGAATCGTTTGCGTGCGCTCATCGATCAGGCCCTGGCCTTGCTGGACAATGACCCGGCCCTGCTCCGCGACCTTCTCCCTGAAAGCATGCTCCCGGCCAATCTGCGCATGGACCTGCGTGAGGCCCTGCGGGTCATTCATCGGCCGCCGCCCTCCATTTCCTTGCAGGCCCTGACCGAGGGCGAGCATCCGGCCCGACGCCGACTGGCATTCGAGGAACTGCTCGCCCAGCGCCTGAGTCTGCGTCTGGCCCGTGCCCGTTTTCGTCAGGATCCGGCGCGCGCGCTGCACGGTGATGATCGCCTGGTGCCGACTTTTCTGGAGTCACTCGATTTCACCCTGACCCCGGCCCAGCAGCGAGTGCAGGCAGAAGTCTTCAAGGACCTGTCCCGGGAAGAGCCCATGCTGCGCCTGGTGCAGGGGGATGTGGGCTCGGGCAAGACCGTGATTGCGGTCCTCGCCGCGCTTCGGGCGGTGGAGGCCGGTGGTCAGGTGGCGGTCATGGCGCCCACCGAAATCCTGGCCGAACAGCATTTGCAGAATTTTCGCGAATGGCTGGAACCCCTGGGTCTGCGGGTGGGCTGGCTATCCGGCAAACAGGCCGCTGCCGAGCGGCGCTGGACACTGAAGGCGGTGGCCCACGGCGAGATTGATGTGGTGGTGGGTACCCATGCCCTGTTTCAGGCGCAGGTCCGTTTCCGGGATCTGGCTCTGGCGGTGGTGGACGAGCAGCATCGCTTCGGTGTCCATCAACGCCTCGCCCTGCGTGAAAAGGGCGAGCAGGACGGTCGTCAGCCCCACCAGCTGATCATGACCGCCACGCCCATTCCGCGCACCCTGGCCATGACCGCCTACGCCGACCTGGATGTGTCGGTGATCGATGAGTTGCCGCCGGGCCGAACGCCGGTGAAGACCGTGGCCCTGCCCGAGTCCCGCCGTGCCGAGGTGGTGGCGCGTGTCGCTGATAATTGTGCCGAAGGCCGCCAGGTCTACTGGGTCTGTCCGTTGGTGGAAGAATCAGAGCTATTGCAATGTCAGGCCGCTGAAGACAGTGCCCTGGCCCTGCGTGAAGCCTTGCCGGGGATTGAAGTGGGTCTGGTCCATGGTCGCATGAAGGCGGTGGACAAGGAATCGGTCATGCAGCGCTTCAAGGCCGGCGAAATCCGATTGCTGGTGGCGACCACGGTCATCGAGGTGGGCGTCAATGTTCCCAACGCCAGCTTGATGATCATCGAGAATGCCGAGCGCCTGGGTCTGTCCCAGCTACACCAGCTTCGGGGGCGAGTGGGCCGGGGGAGCGCGGCCAGCAGTTGTGTCCTGCTTTACCGGCCGCCCTTGAACGAGATTGCCCGTGCCCGGCTGGAAATCATGCGCGAGACCAATGACGGTTTTCAGGTGGCGCACCGCGATCTGGATCTGCGGGGGCCCGGCGAAGTGCTTGGCACCCGCCAGACCGGTGCCGCCGAACTGCGCATTGCCGATCTCATGCGCGACCGGGACCTGCTTCCTGAGGTGGCCGAGGTCGCTGATCCCTTGCTCCGCGACCATCCTGAGGCAGCCCACGCCCTCATGGCTCGCTGGGTGGGCGAGGCCGGGCGTTATGTCGGCGTTTGATCGTCTCTAACTGCTGACGGCCAGACCCGGTTTCGGCCCTTTTCCTTGGCCTGGTAGAGGGCCTGGTCCGCTTTCCGCAGCAGCTCGTTTGAGCGCTCATCGGCACCCGGATGCACGCTCGCCCGACCAATGGACAGGGTGACGCAGCGGGCTACCGGTGAGGCGCGATGGGCAATGCCCAGATCACTTACCCGCCGCCGCAGGCGTTCGGCAATCGTTGTGGCCTCAGTTCCGTCCACGCCGGGCAGGAGGATGACGAACTCCTCGCCGCCGAAGCGAACCAGGGTGTCTTGCGGTCGCAGCAGCCCCTGCAGGGCGTCCACGATCTGGCACAGACAGTGATCGCCGGTGAGATGGCCGTGGGCATCGTTATATTCCTTGAAATGATCGATATCCAGTATCAGCAGACTGAGGGGCTGGCCCCTTTCGGCGCAGTCTCGCCAGTTGGACTTGAGGCGGTCACGCAGCTGGCGCCGGTTGCCGGCCCCGGTGAGGCCGTCCCGCGATGCCTGGGTGCTGAGTTGGGCATTGGCCTGCTCCAGGGCCGCGGTTCTCTCCTCAACCAGGCGTTCCAGCTGACGGCGGCGACTGCGGGCTCGGTAAAGACCCAGGGCGGAAAGCCCGCCGAGGCCGATCATTGCCGCAGTGACCAGCAGCAGAGGAAACCAGATGGTCTCGCGAAAGGGTGCCTTGACTTGCAAAGCCAGCCTTGCAGTCTGCTCACTCCAGATACCATCTTCGTTGGCGGCAAGTATCTCCAGGGTGTATTCGCCTGCTGGCGGATGAGCCAGCAAGAGGCTGCGGCGATTGCCCACATCCACCCAGGGGCTGGTCTCACCCAGGCGATAACGAAATCGCATGCGTTCGGGTGCGATGAAGCTCAAGCCCGTGTACCGGACCTCCAGCTCCCGACGGTCAGCGGGTATGGTGACCGTGTCATCGACAGGGACCGGCTCCCCGCCAACCCGTACGGATTCGATATGCACCGGTGGCGGTCGCAGCTTGAGGGTGTCTTCCTCTCCGCCCAATTGGACAATGCCATCCACGGTGGGGAACCAGTAACGCCCTTGTGCATCGCGCAGTCCGGCGGGCTGACCGCCGCCATTGGTTTCTGCCACCCGCATCCCATCCCGCGTTCCCAGCAGTTGTACATCGGCGCGTGAACGCTCCCCTCGGATCACTTCCAACAGTTCACTGCGCGAGACACGAGAGATACCCCGGTTGCCGCTCATGATCAGTCCCTCCCGATCATCGCGAAGGATACGGGATATCACCGATTCCTTGAGGCCATGACGCTGGTCCAGGACATGCAACGCCTCGCCGTCGAAGAACTGCAGGCCGGCCCCATAGGTGCCCATCCAGATACCGGCGTCATCCCGATGGATTTCCCGCACCCGCGCCCCGCGCAGTCGTGGATCATCACTGATGGGGCTTGCCTGAAGTGGTCCGTCGCCATCCGGGACCGGTGCCTGGTAGGCGCCTTCGTTGGTGGCCAGCCACAGTCTGTCGTCCTCAAGACGGATCTGGACGATGAAATGTGTTTCGCTGCCTTCAAGCCGGCGAAACTGGTCATTGTCTGCGTGGTAGCGGAACAGGCCCTGATTGCTGCCCAGCCAGATACTGCCGTCAGGACCCTGGTGAAGGGCCGTGACCACAATGTCATCGGCCTGATCCTCGCTGCTCCCTGCCGCCGCGGCCAGGGCGATCTGCCTGAAATCCTGCTCCCCGTCCCGCCGGAAAACCCCACCGCCATAGCTGCCTGCCCAGAGTCTGTTCTGGTCGTCGAGCAGCAGGCTGTAGATGCAGCTGTTGGCCAGCCCATGGTTCTCATTGAAGCGCTCGATCACCTCGCCATCCCGGAAGCGATGAACCCCGGAGCAGACGCCGCCGAGCCACAGATCGCCGCGGCTGTCCGCAACCATTGGCAGGATGGAATGATCCAGGGGGCTGCCGTCGCCGCCATGGGCAATGACGGATCCGTCGCGGAGACGGTTCAGGCCGCCGCCATCGGTGCCAATCCAGAGACTGCCTTCCGGATCCTGAAAAAAGGCGCTGATACTGTGGTGACTGAGACCGTCGTCACGGGTGAATAGCTGGTGGCCGCCGGCGTTCACCCGTCCGACCCCCAGCCCCTGGATGCCGGCCCACAGATTGCCCTGAGTGTCTCGGTGCAGGGCACGGATGGAATAGCCATCCCTGTCCGACCAGTGCCACTCGGTGCTCTCAAGACGCTGATCACCCGCCTCATTCAGACGGAGATGAAAAAGGCCCCGGTCGCCTCCGATCCAGAGTCCGTCCTTCTCACCCACCAGACTGTAGACATGCATGCCGGCGGCCTCGCCCACGGACAGCGGTTGAAAGCGACCGTCAGACTGCTCCAGAAACACCCCGTCCAGGCCGGCAACGGCAAGCCGTTGCCGGGGGCCGAAGCGGGCCAGGCTCATCATCGCCGAGCCCTCGGGCAGACCGTTCTCCACTGCTTCCAATGACTCGCCCTGGAGTCGGAATAGCCCATTGTTGGCGGCAATCCAGGCCCGGTTCTCGTCCCCGATGGCCGCGGACAGCGGCCATCGCATCTCGTTGTCGTGATTGGCGATGGGGTGGGCCTTCTCGCCGTCAAAAAACACCAGTCCCCGCAGCTCGCCGCTGACCCAGAATCCATGCGAATGGGCGCCAATGATGCGCAGTCGCCGGCCCGGCAGCCGCTCATCTTCCAGGCGGTGGAAGCGTTCGCCGTCGAAGCGAATCAATCCGTCATAGGTGGCCAGCCAGAGATAGCCCCGGGGGCCGAGGGTGAGGCCGTTGATGGAGTTCTGGGGGAGTCCGTCCTGGCTGGTCCAGACCTCATGGATGTACTGATCGACATCGCGCTTGGGATCCAGGGCGGTCACCGGGCCGGCCATCAGCGAGGTAATCAGGAGCAACACGCTCATTGCGGGCCATTGCCGATGCACTCCCTGCCGTATCACCTATTGCTCCCTTCGGGCATCCGCCCGGCATTCTGAAATCTTGATCTGTCGTCAGTATAGCGAAAGCCGTCGCCACTGCCTGCGGGGCTGCCGGCGGCCATCCGCGGCGATGCTACAATGACCGCCGCCATGAGCCAGAGCAGCCCACAGCCGGAAATCCAGACCCACGCCAAATGGTGCCCGCCCGACTCGGTGGCAGCGGCGCTGCGCCCGGCGATCTGGCCCTGGCTAACGGAAACCGGCTCCCTGACCAACCGTCTGCAGTCCGAGTTCGGTCAAGCGGTGGAAGTGGAGCGCTTGAGCGAGGCCAATGACGGTGATGGGGCCCTGCGCCGGGAAGTACGGCTGCATGTGGGCGGTAGACCCCTGGTCTACGCGGTCAGCCATATCCCTGCCGCCATGCTGGACAGCCTGGATTGGATGACGTCCCTGGGTGACCAGCCCCTGGGCACGCGTCTGTTCTCGCAGGGCCAGACCAGGCGAGAAGATCTCAGGGTTGCCCGTCTGGAAGCCGATGACCCCCTGGCAGAGCGGGCTCGCCAGGGACTGGAAAATGGAGCCCCGGTGCTCTGGGCTCGTCGGTCTCGTTTGCTGGTGGGCAATCAGGCCATGGTTGTTGTTGAATGTTTTCTGCAGGGAGAGTCGGAATGAGGGAGCGGTTCTCGGACCAACTCGCCCGTAAACTGCGCCGCCTGCGCCGCAGCAAGCTGGTGCAACAGCAGTTGCCCGCCGCCGCGACCCGGGTTGGTCATTACATCCGGCTCATGCGGGTGGATCGCCCCATCGGAACATTTCTGCTCCTCTGGCCCACCCTCTGGGCCCTGTGGCTCGCGGGCGAAGGCCATCCCGATGCCAGGGTCTTCGTGGTTTTCGTGCTCGGGGTCTTTGTAATGCGGGCCGCCGGTTGTGTGATCAATGACTTCGCGGATCGCAATATTGACGGTCATGTGAAAAGAACCAGGGAAAGGCCCCTGGCCACCGGCGCCATCAGGCCCTGGGAGGCACTGGCCCTGTTCGCCGTGCTCGGCCTGGTGGCCTTCGGGCTGGTGCTGACCATGAACCCCCTCACCATCAAGCTGGCTTTCGTCGGTATTTTTCTCGCCGCCAGCTACCCCTTCATGAAGCGCTACACCTATCTGCCCCAGGCCTATCTTGGCATCGCCTTTGGCTGGGCCGCGCCCATGGTCTGGGCTGCCCAGACCGGCGGACTCAGTGAACTGGCCTGGCTGATATTCATCGCCGTCATCCTCTGGGCATTGGCCTATGACACCATTTACGGCATGGTGGATCGTGACGATGATCTCAAGATCGGGGTCAAATCAGCCGCCATCCTCTTCGGTGATCTCGACCGACTCATCATCGGCCTGATTCAACTGGCCTTCCTCTTCACGCTTTATCTCATTGGCCAGCAGGCCGAGCTGGGTGTCACCTATCTCTGGGCCCTGGCCTTCGCCGCCGCCAATATCGTCTGGCAGCAATACCTCATCTACCATCGCCGCCGAGACGACTGTTTCCGTGCTTTCCTTTCCAATAACTGGCTTGGTTTCTTCGTCTTCGCCGGCATCCTCCTGGATTACACTTTCACCGCTTGAGGCCGTACCGCCATTCGCGGCCCTCTCAGTCATCAATCAGTCCGGTGTGGATCTCGCCAGCTATCGGCCATGGCGGCGCCGCGGGCTTCATTGACGGGAATGGCGGCGAGGAAGGCCGCCACGAACAGGGCCAGACAGAAGAGGATGGCATCGGCCAGACCCAAATAGGCCTGGATGATGCCCAGGCCAAGGATGCCGAAGATGGCCGCGGCCTTGCCTGCCAGGCCCCAGAAGCCGAAGAATTCGGCCGACTTGCCGCGTGGCGTGAGCACCCCCACCAGGGCACGCCCGGCCGACTGGCTGGAGCCCAGGCTGAGGCCAGCCAGGGAGCCGGCGAAGAGGAAGACGTACTGGGCCTCCCAGTTCACGTCCAGCCAGCGCTCGGCGAGGGCGGTCAGACCCGGGGTTTGCCAGATGGCAATGATGGCCGCCATCCACAGGACCAGCGTGATCATATAGGTCAGGCGGGCGCCAATCCGGGACTGGATCCAGCCGAAGCCGATGGCGCCAATGGCGGCGGTAATCTGCACGGTTACAAACATCATCGCCCGCACATGTTCTTCCCAGCCAATGACCTGGGCGCCGTAGATGAAAGAAAAACTGATGATGATGTAGATCCCGGCCATGACGAAAAAGACCGACACCAGCAGGATGCTCAGATCCCGGAAGCCGCGCAGATTGGAGACCGTATGCCCCAGGCGTCGGAAGCCGATGCGAAGGTAACTCTCCCCCACTGGCGGCGGTCGGCGCCGGCCCCGCTCCTTCAGCCAGATGAAGGTGGGCAGGGCGGCGAGCAGGAAGAAGGCCGCCGCAAATGGCCCGACCCAGCGAATGCGGTCGAAATTGGCTTCGCTGACTTCGCCCAGGATCAGCAGGGTGAAGGCTGTCGCCACCAGGCCGCCGATATAGCCAAGGCCCCAGCCGAGGCCGGATATCCACCCCAGGGCCTTCTTCGGGCCCAGGTCCGGCAGGAAGCTGGCAATGAAGTTTTCCCCGATCGCATAGGCGAAATTGGAGATAATGATCAGGACCACTGCCAGCGTGATCCAGCCCGGTTCCACGAAGTAGAGCAGGGCGGTGGCAATGATGGTGAGCAGGTAGCTGGCGAAGAGGAAGCGTTTGCGGGAGCGGGAGTAATCGGTCAGGGCGCCACAGACCGGCCCGGCGGTCACCACCAGGAAATAGCTGGCCGCCAGGGCCAGGCTCCAGAGCAGGTTGCCGAGGCGATAATCCGGCCCGTCGCCGACAATGATCCGGGTGAACAGGTCGCCGAACACCACCGTGATGATCAGCAGGGTGTAGGCCTGATTGGCGAAGTCGAACATCGCCCAGCCGAAGATTTCCCGTTTCGGTGCCAGTTTTCTGCTGACCACTGTGGCAACTCCCGCGTGCTGACCTGTGTCGCATCCTAACAGCTTGAAGGCCCGTGCTTACCCGAGACAGTCCGGAATCAGGGGGCATTGCGTGGCGTGGCGGGGTGCGATCCGCTAGCATCACCCATTTGGGGTATGTGCAAGGCGGCCGGGATATGTCAGATTAAGTCCATTGTCGGGACGATGGGTCCTGGATCCGGACCGGTCGGCGATTGCAGGGAGAGGGGATAATGAGAAAGGCAATGCCCGCGGGGGGATACCGAGAAAGCCTGGCGCGAGCCCGGGCCCTGGGCCTGATTCTGACGGCAATCATCCTGTCAGGGTGCGCCACCTATGGCCAGGAAGTGGGGGAAGCTCTCACTCTGGCCGATGCCGGTTACTACGAAGCCGCCCAGGAAGGTCTGGAACAGGTTCTGGACGCGGATGGCAACGATCGCCTGCTCTATCACCTGGAGCGGGGCGCGGTCGCCCACCTGGCCGGGGATTTTGAGCAAAGCATCGTCCTGCTGGCCGAGGCGGAGATGATTGGCGAGGATCTCTACACCCGCTATTTCCGCGATGGCCTGCGTTCGGCAATGAGCAATCCCCGCAACGCGCCCTATCGCGGCACCGTCTATGAACTGGCCTACATTCATTATTATCAGGCGCTGAATTTCGCGGCCCTGGCCCAGGCCAGCGACAACTGGCGTGACCGCCGTGATCATCTCGACAGTGCCCTGGTGGAAACCCGCAAGCTGGATGCCCGCCTGCATGAGCTCTCCATCCTGGAGGGCAGCTACGAGGAAGTCAGCGAGGGTGGCCGGCGGAACACCATCATGTCCTCCCTGCTGGTGGGCTTTCACGGCATGAGCGAGGAGATCGCCGATCGCGACAGCCTGCGCTTCAGGGACGCGGCCTGGCTGCGTTACCTCACCGGCGTTCTCTACGAGATGGCCGGCGAGCTGGACAATGCCCGCATCGCCTATACCCAGGCGGCGCAAATCTACGAGGACGGCTATGCCGCCCAGTATCTGCTGGGCGAGGATTTCCTTCGCCAGGCCTGGTTCGATGCCTATCGACTGCAGCACCGCACCGACGGCTGGCGGGGGCGGGAAGACGAGGCCCGGCAGCGAATCGGAGCCGATGGGGTGGAGCGGATCAGCAACAGCAGTGGCGAGGAGGCACATCTGCTGGTGATTCAGCATGTGGACCGCCTGCCTCCCAGGGGCGAGCTCAACCTGATCATGTATGCCGACCCCCGTCGCCGTTCCATTACCCTGCAACCCTGGACCGGTGGCACCCATGATGAGCGGCTCGCCCAGTCGGCCTGGTTTCAGACCATGTATGCCGATACCGGTCCCCTGGCAATGATGGTTCATTACAGCCAGGGTGGTCTGGAAGGGGCCTTCCGGGGCGTCTTCGAAAAGAGTTTCTATGTGGGCCCGCTCTGGGGCCAGTTGGAGTCCTGGGGCATCATTCGTGCCCTGCAGGGCGGGGTTCGGGTCACCGTGCCCTATCCGGGGCCGCCCCGCCCGGAAGTGAGTCCCAGTTTCCTGGAAATCGATGGCCAGCGCGAAGTCCTTGCCCGGGCCGATAATCTGACCATGATGGCCTACCAGGACATGCTGCTCAGTGCGGGCGATGAACTGCGTCGCGAGGTTGCCCGTCGCTTGCTGCAGAACGCCCTGGCCGAGCTGGCGGCCCAGGAAATGGAAGAACGCGGCGGTCTGCTCGGGCAGCTGGGCGGATTGGCCGCCCGCACTGGCACCGCCGCGGCCAGTCGTGCCGACACCCGTGCCTGGCAGACTCTGCCGGCCGAGGTGCGCGTGGCGCGGATTCCGGTGGAGCCGGGCACCAGCCGGGTGCGCTTGCGACAGGGCGAGTTTCTGGGTGGCGAGAAAGGTCTGGCGCCGGCCGTGGAAGTGTCGCTGGAGCCCGGGGAAATCCGCCTGCTGATGTCCCGACGGCTCAGCAACCCACCCTCGATTGAGTTGCCGGGCGACAGTGAGGGCGCCCCGCGGCTGGAAGTGCTGACCTTGAACTGATTATCCGGGCCTGTCCGTGAGGTGCCCCATTCGGGTAGGGGCGGGCAGGCCGGAAATGCACTAGTCTATGGACATCAATTGACTGTTTGCCTGAATGGGAGGGAGAAAGAATGAAAGTCTTTGCACGCTGGATCTTGTTGGCCCTGGTGGCTGTTGCTGTCAGTGGTTGTGGTGGAACCCAGGTTGAACGGGTGGGCGCCGATGAGCAGGTGGACCTGACCGATCGCTGGAACATCACCGATTCCCGCAATGTTGCCTCGGTAATGATCGATGACATGCTCACGTTTCCGTGGTTGGAGCGTTTCCGGGCGGATAACCCGGATCGTGATCGTCCCCGGGTGATCATCCAGTCCGTTCGCAACCGCTCCCACGAGCATATCCCGGTGGATACCTTCATCAACGAGCTGCGCCGGGAAATGATTCGCTCCGGCCGGGTGGATTTCGTGGCCGGCGGGGCCGAGCGGGATGAAATTCGAGACGAGCGCCGTGATCAGGAGTTTCATGCCGACCCCGAAACCGCCGCCCGCATGGGCCGTGAGCTGGGGGCGGATTACGCCCTGGTGGGTTCAATCGACTCCACCATTGATCGCCTGGACGGAACCCGGGTCACTTCCTACCAGGTGGACCTGCGTCTGGTGGATGTGGAAACCAATGTGGACGTCTGGCACGGGCAGCACCAGGAACAGAAGGTGATGCGACGGGCCCGGCGCGGTCTCTGAGGTAAGCAGCCATGATGCTTCGCAAACTGTTCAGCCTGGGCCTGTTGCTGCCATTGGTGGTGGCCTGCGCCGCGGGCCCTGCCGGCGACGCCAATGCGGACACCGGCGTTCCCGACTGGGTGCTCAACACCCCGGATGACCCCCGTTATGTCCATGGCGTGGGTTCGGCTCCGCTGCGCGGTGACCCTGCCGAGGCTCGCCGTGCGGCGGCGGACCGGGCCCGCAGTGACCTGATCTCCAATATGCGGGTCACGGTGGCCGGCGAGACCACCGCCTGGGTGGAGCGGGTCCGGGAAGGGGCCACCGGGCCGGTCACCCGCGGTTTTGCCCAGGAAGTTCGTGCCAGTGTGCCGGAGACGACTCTGGACGAAATCGAAATCGTGGAAGCAGTGCCGGATGGGGCGGAAGAAACGCTCTATGTCCTGGCCCGCCTTGATCGTCCGGCCGCCACCATGCGGCTGGGCAATCAGCTTCGCGATATCCGTGAGCAGCTGGACCTGTTCAGGGAACGGGAGATACCGACTGGAGACCGTATCCGGGCGGTCCGTGCCCTGAAGCCGGCGGCTGAGTTGATTGGCCGTGCCGATAGCATTGAACAGCAGTTATCCATGGTGTCCACCACGGGTCTGCCCAATCGGCCGGTGGCGGACGACTATGCCGATGTGCTGGAGCGGCTTTGGGAAGCGCTCAATTCACTGCGCCTGGATATTGATGACAGCGGCATGGAGTCCCGCTTGCGCTCGGGCTTGCGCGAAGGTCTGATACGCGAAGGCCTGCGAGTCGGCGGCGACGGCAGCCCGGACCTGATCATTGGTGGCGAGCTTCGCTTGCGCAATGTTCAGCGGGGACAGGATCACTTTGCCTTCGCCGAGGGTGAGGTGGTCATTCGTGAACCGGATGGCCGGGTGATCGGGCAGTTCCGTCAGGAGCTGCGCGAAGCATCCAGTGATCCCGGCCTGGCCCAGGATCGTGTCATTGGCAATCTGGCCGACTCTCTCGGGCAGTCCCTGGGTGAGCGCCTGTTCCAGTTTCTTTGATTGTGATTATTGAGAGGAGGGAAGAGTCCCATGCTGAAAAGAAGTCTAGTGCTGCTTGCTGCAGCGAGTTTCCTGGCCGCCTGTGGCGGTACCCCCGAACGCGCCCCCGAGGATCGCATCCCGGAATGGGTGGCTGATCCTCAAGGTCAGATCAGTGACGGCATTGCCGCCACCAACTGTGTGCCGGCGTCCGACCAGTTCGCCATTGATCGCAGTGAGGCGGTGGCCCTGACCCGTCAGGCCCTGGCCAATCAGATCGAAGTGGCGGTGGAGTCCATGGAGGAGACCTATCAGCAGCGGACCCGTACGGCCGAGGGGGACACCGTGACCGGTTCCACCTTCCAGAGCGTGTCCCGTCAGCTGGCCGATGTGACTCTCCAGGGGTCTCGGGTTAACCGCACCGACTACGAGACCATCAATGAGCAGCGCCAGCTCTGCACCATGGTGGTGGTGGGCGAGCGCTCCATGCGGGAATTGTTCGACAATATCCTCGCCGCCAGTGACCGACCCGTCGCCGGTCAGGATGAGGCTGTGCTGTGGGAGCAGTTCCGTCACGCCCAGGCCCGTGATGAGATGGACGAGGCTCTGGAGCGTCGCCGCGGTCAGTAAGCTCTGAGTGCTGCCGGGGCCGGCAACGTGCCGGCCCCGGCATGGCCCGCTGCATGGGGGATCTGTCATGTTTATCGTGGTGCCGTCCAATCTCCGGCGGGGCGGGCTGGTTCTTGTTGTCGCCCTGATACTCGCTTCCTTCCTCACCGTGGCCCTGGCGCAATCCGATTTCGAGCGCTGGCGCCAGCAGCAAGAGTCCAGCTATCAGGAATTTCGCGATGCCCGGGATCGGGCCTTCATGGATTATCTGGAGCAGCAATGGGCGGCCTTCGAGTCGCGGCCGGCGCGCCAGGAACACGAGGCCCCCAAGATCGATGAACCGCCGACGGTAAGCGAGAAGCCCGAGCCCCCCAGGGAAAGACCGGCCCCGCCCCCCATTGAGATCACCATTCCCGAGCCGGAAGAAGAAGCCGTGGTCGAGGTGGAGCCGGAGCCGGAAACCCCGGCGGGCGAATCACTGCGCCTGGCCTTTTATCTGGCTGAAGTCGGGCTGCGCAAGGACCCCGACACCCCGACCTTTCGACTCAACAGTGTCGATGAAGAGGGCATCAGTGCCTTCTGGGCTCACATGAGCCAAAGCGACTATCAGATCTTTCTGGATGCCGCCGAGGCAGCCAATCGGGAGCTTGGCCTGAATGACTGGGGCCTTGCCCGCCTGCACTACAAGGCCGGGCGCGCCCTGTTCAATGACGACGTCAACATGGGGCGCCTGTTTGCCTGGTACATGCTGTCCAAGTCCGGCTTCGATGCCCGGGTGGGTCATGACGGACGTCGTGTGCATCTCATGTTGCCGGTCCGGCAGCGTCTTTATGCCACCAATTACTTCACTCTCGATGGCCAGGAATATTACGTGGTCAATCCCGCCGGTCTGCCCTATCAGGTGGATCGTCTCTATACCTACGAGGGCAGCTATCCGGATGCCGATAGTCGTCTCGGCATGGAAGTGGAATCCCCCTGGGGGCTGCCGCGCAAGGAAATCCGGCGTGATCTCGGCTTCCGTTATGCCGGCGAGGAATATGACGTTCCGGTTCTGGTCAACCGCAGTATCATCGAGTTCTACCGCGATTACCCCCAGACGGAACTGGAAGTCTATTTCAATGCGCCGGTGTACGACCGCACCGCCAAGAGCCTGATCTCGGGGCTGGCGCCCCTGCTCGACGAGCGGGACCCGGTGGACCAGGTCAACCTTCTGCTGCGTTTCGTGCAGACGGCCTTCGATTACAAGATCGATCCGGAGAATTTCGGTCGCGAGAAACCGCTGTTTCCGGAAGAGACGATCTATTATGACTATTCCGACTGCGAAGACCGGGCCATTCTGTTTGCCTGGCTGGTGCGGGAACTCACCGATCTCGAGGTAGTCGGATTGCGTTATCCCGGGCACATCGCCGCCGCCGTGGCCTTCCCGGAAGAAATTGGTGGCGACAGCGTCCGCTTTAATGGCACAATCTACGCCGTCACGGACCCGACCTATATCCACGCGGACGCCGGTATGGAAATGCCCCAGTTCGCGGACGTGACCCCGGAAGTGATTGAACTGGCAGCTCACTGAGGATCGACATGCGTTTCATCAGCAAATGCAAACCGGCAATCAAGGAGGCAGGCAGCGACGTGCTGTTCATTGCCCGGTGAGCCCATGCCGGAAAGAAATTTCGCGAGAAAAGCCGGCCCTGGGGCCGGCTTTTTTTTGAGGAACCTCTGCTGGGCCGATTCGCGGCCACAGTAGACACTGAGAGTCGCTGCTTCTGCGTTACAGCGCTTGCCCGTAGCCCAACTACTGTGCTGCGCGCTGCGCCTTGAATCAGCGACTCTCACTGCCAACTGAGGCCGCGAATGGGCCCAGCAGAGGTTCCGGGCCTGGCCCATTAACGCCCGGGTAAAGTTTTGATTTCTTGGCGTCTTCGCGCCTTTGCGCGAGGCGTCTTTTCATGAAGCAACGACAAAACAGGAGAAAACGGAATGGCTTCAGACAGTCCCCTGGTCGTCCTAAAGTTTGGTGGAACCAGCGTGTCGTCGGTGGAGAACTGGAAATCCATTGAGGCGGTGGTGGCCAAACGAAAACAGGACGGCTATCGGGTGCTGATGGTCCATTCCGCCCTGGCCGGGGTCTCCGATGCCATTGCCGGCGCCCTCGACCGGATTGCCGAGCTCCAGCTCGAGTCTCTGATCGATAAGCTTCGTGAACAGCACCTGGCCCTGGCCGCCGCCATGGACCTGGAGGGCATCGACGGCCCGCTGGAGGAACAGCTCGGGGAACTGGGCCGACTATTGGAGGGTGCGCGCCTGATCGGCGAGGTCACACCGCGGGTGCGCGCCCGGGCCATGGTCTGCGGTGAGCGCATGGCCGGCATCCTTGCCCGGGCCCGACTGGCAGTGGCCGGGCACGGCCCGGTCGCCATCGATCCCACAGAGTTGCTCACCATCCAGCCGCGCAATCTCGATGCTGCCGACTACTTGTCCGCCGTCTGTGATGACGCTCATGACCCGGAGGCCGCCAGCGCGGCGGCGCAACAGGGCGCGCTGCTGCTCACCCAGGGTTTCTTTGCCCGTCATCCCGAGGGTGGACCGGCTCTGCTGGGCCGGGGCGGGTCCGACACGTCGGCCGCCTATCTTGCCGCCCGCCTGGGCGCCGAGCGACTGGAAATCTGGACCGACGTCCCGGGCTTGTTCAGTGCCAACCCCCGTGATTTGCCCAGTGCCCGCCTGCTACGGCGTCTGGACTATGACGAGGCCCAGGAGATTGCCACCACCGGTGCCAAGGTCCTCCATCCCCGCTGCATCGCACCGGTGCGGCGCCACGGCATTCCCCTACAGGTCCGCTATACCCCCGACCCGGACATGGCCGGCACCGAGATCGGTCCCGGCAGTGGCGACACCGAGGCCAGGGTCAAGGCCATTTCCAGCCGCGCCGGGGTGGTTCTGGTCTCCATGGAAACCCTGGGCATGTGGCAGGAGGTGGGCTTCCTGGCCCGGGCCTTTGATGCCTTCAAGCGTCATGGATTGTCCGTGGATCTGGTGTCCACTTCCGAGACCAATGTCACCGTCTCCCTGGATGCCGATGCCAATGATCTGGGCGAAGCGGTACTGGACGAGCTGGTGGATGATCTGTCCGGATTCTGCCGGGCGCGGTTGATCCGGGATTGCGCCACGGTCAGCGTGGTTGGTCAGCGCATTCGCTCCATCCTCCATCAACTGGGCCCCGCCCTGGAGGTATTCGAGGAACGGCGCATTCATCTGCTCAGCCAGGCCGCCAACGACCTCAACTTCACCGCCGTGATCGAGGCCGCTGAGGCCCCACGGCTGGTGGAGCAACTCCATCGCAGTCTCATTCACACCGTGCCCGATGACCCGGTCCTGGGGCCCACCTGGCAGCAACTGTTCGAGCCCGGCCCGGATCTGGCACCCGCCCAGCGCCGGGTGGGTTGGTGGTGGCAGGACCGCGACCGCCTGATCAGCTTGGCCACCGAACACGGCCCGGCCTTTGTCTATCACCTGCCTTCCCTGCAGACGGCCATCGATGAACTGGAGCAGCTCAAGTCAGTGGATCGGGTGCTGTATGCGGTCAAGGCCAATGCCCACCCCGACATCCTGGCCCGGGTGGATGCGGCCGGTTTCGGATTTGAATGTGTTTCCCCGGGCGAGGTCAGGCACGTCTTGAGCGAGCGCCCCGGGATCGATCCCGAACGCATCCTCTTCACCCCCAATTTCGCACCCCGCGAGGAATATGCCTTTGGCCTGGAGGCGGGAGTAAGAGTGACCCTGGATAACCTCCATCCCCTGCAGCACTGGCCGGAGCTGTTCAAGGACCGCGACATCTTTCTGCGCCTGGACCCGGGGCAGGGCCGGGGGCACCACAAGCACGTGCGCACCGCCGGTACCCAGTCCAAATTCGGCATTCCCCTGTTTGAACTGGAAGAGGCCGCCCGCCTGGTCGCCGCCGCCGGTGCCCGCGTGGTGGGTCTTCATGCTCATAGCGGCAGCGGCATTCGCAATCCCGACAACTGGCGCCAGATCGCTCTGGTTCTGGGTGAAGCCGCCGAGCACTTTCCCGATGTGGAGATCCTCGATCTTGGTGGTGGCCTGGGCGTGGTGGAGAAGGCCGGCGACGAGCCGCTGGACACCCAGGCCATGGATGCTTCCCTGCGCTCCATGGCAACCGCCTTCCCGGGACGCCAGCTCTGGATTGAGCCGGGACGTTACGTGGTCGCCCGGGCCGGCGTGCTGATCGCCCGGGTGACCCAGACCAAGGGCAAGGGCGAAGCCCGCTACGTGGGTATCGAGACCGGCATGAACTCACTCATCCGGCCATCCCTGTATGGCGCCTGGCATGAGATCGTCAATCTCTCCCGCCCCGATGAACCGGCCACCACCCCGGCCACCGTGGTGGGGCCCATCTGCGAGACCGGGGATGTGCTCGGCAACGACCGCCTCCTGCCCGACTGCTTTGAGGGCGACGTCATCGCCATCGCCAACGCCGGCGCCTACGGCCGCGTCATGAGCTCCAGCTACAACCTCCGCCAACCGGCCCGGGAGGTGGTAATCGAGTAGTTTGCTGGTGGTTCGGTGCTGGATTCCGGTGTTGAGTCTTAGACACAGAGGGCGCAGAGAATCCGCAGAGGAGCGCAGAGGGTTGATCAGGGTGGGGCCGTAATGCCTTTCTGAAAGTCCGTGGCCCTCTGCGGGACCCTCTGTGACCTCTGTGTCTAACACTCAAGGCCCGAATCCGGCACCGAGCGATCAGGGTGTCCGGGCAATCGCCCAGACATCGACCCGGCTGGCCCCGGCCTGTTTCAGGGCCTGGGCCAGTTCGGCGACGGTGCTGGCGGAGGTGACCACGTCGTCGACGATGGCGACGTGGTTCGGGACGGGGCCGCTGACCCGGAACAGGCCGTGGACGTTACGGCGGCGCTGGTCCAGGGGCAGTTCCGACTGGGGGCGGGCGCTGCGCTGGCGTTTCAGCCCGCGAGTCAATATCGGCACCCCCAGTTGTCGACTGAGCGGCCGGGCCAGTTCCACCGCCTGATTGAATCCCCGCTGTCGCCAGCGCGCCGGATGCAGGGGAACGGGCACCAGCCCCTGCGGTGGTTCGATGCCCTCGGCGGCCAGGGCATGGGCGCAGAGGCTCCCCAGCAGTCGTCCCGGCGCCAGTTCATGCTGGAATTTCAGCGCCAGAATCAGGCGATCCACCGGAAAGTCATAGAGCAGCGGGGCCATGATCTGGTCGAAGCCTTTCGGGGTTCGACCGCTCTGGCAGTCCCCGCAGAGTTGTGTCCGGGTGCCCGGCGGCAGGGGGTTGGCGCAACGCTGGCAGGGCCGCCGATTCCAGGGCAGGTCCTGCCCGCAGCCCTGGCAAATGTCCATGCCGTCCTCGCCCACCGCGCCGCACAGCAGGCATCGATGGGGCAGGAGTAGCCCCTCCAGCCGCCGCAGCCATCGGTAAACCATTACTTCCCCTTTTCGGTTGACGGGCTTTTGGTTAGACTCCCCAGCCTGTTCTTTCAAGCCAGCTTACAACTCGCGCCCACGCGACGATTGGGGAATTGCCATGTCTGCCGCCGACCAAAACCTGGATCCCACCGCCGTGCTGGCGCGTGCCCGTGACGGTCAGCCCCGTCATGACTGGACCGCCGCCGAGTCTCGGGCACTGTTCGAAGTGCCCTTCAACGACCTGATTTTTGCCGCTCAGACCGTCCATCGCAAGCATTTCGATGCCAATGAAGTCCAGGTCAGTACGCTGCTGTCGATCAAGACCGGCGCCTGCCCGGAAGACTGCGCCTATTGCCCGCAGAGCGCGCGCTACGACACCGGCCTGGAAAAGGAAAAACTCATGGACGTGGACCTGGTCCTGGCCCAGGCCAGGGCGGCCAGGGAGAAGGGGGCCACCCGCTTCTGCATGGGCGCGGCCTACCGCAGCCCCACCGACAAGCATCTGGACCGCATCATCGACATGATTCGCGGTGTCCGTGAGCTGGGCATGGAAACCTGCGCCACCCTCGGCATGGTGAGCCGGGAACAGGCCGAGCGCATGGCCGAAGCCGGGCTGGACTACTACAACCACAACATCGATACCGCTGAGGAATTCTACGGCGACATCATCACCACCCGAACCTTCCAGGACCGCCTCGACACCCTGGAAAACGTCCGCGAGGCCGGGCTCAATGTCTGCTGCGGCGGCATCATCGGCATGGGCGAGGAAACCGCCCACCGCGCCGACATGCTCCGGACCCTGGCCAATCTTGATCAGCACCCGGAAAGCGTACCCATCAATCAATTGGTCCAGGTGCCTGGCACGCCCCTCCATGGCGAGGAAGCGGTCCATCCGCTGGAATTCGTTCGCAGCATCGCCGCCGCCCGCCTGATGATGCCCGCCTCCCACGTGCGTCTGTCCGCCGGGCGGACCGAGATGAGCGAGGAAACCCAGGCCCTGTGTTTCCTTGCCGGCGCCAACTCCATCTTCTACGGCGACAAACTCCTGACCACCGACAACCCCGAGGCCGACCGCGATCGCGCCCTGTTCCGGCGCCTGGGCATCCGGCCGGAGCAGGCCGAACGGGTTGAAGAACGTCGCAGCCGCTGTGGATCCGCTTGCGCGAGCACGGATGACGAGCAGGATCATGCCGCGGCCGGCTAAGTCCGGCCACAACCTGGACGCCACCCTCGAAGCGGGCCTAGCCGAGCGCGAAGCTGCCGGGCTTTACCGCCGCCGCCGGACCATACAGCGCCGGCCTGGCGGCCGTGCGCGCCTGGCCGGGCGTGACTTTCTCGACTTTTCCAGCAACGACTACCTGGGCCTCGCCTGCGACCCCCGCCCGGCCGAAGCCGCCGCCCAGGCCCTGCGTGATTACGGCAGCGGCAGCGGCGCCGCCCACCTGATCACCGGCCACGGCCCCGAGCATGAAGCCCTCGAACAGGAACTGGCCGACTTCACCGGCCGCGATCGGGCGCTGCTCTTCTCCACCGGCTACATGGCCAACATCGGCATCGCCCAAGCCCTGGCCGGTCGCGGCGACACCATCCTCGAGGACCGCCTCAACCACGCCTCCCTGCTGGATGCCGCCCTTAGCAGTCGGGCCCGCCTCAAGCGCTACGCCCATGCCGACCCCGCCGCCCTCGCCGAACGTCTGAGCACTGCCGATGGCCGGCGACTGGTCATGACCGACAGCGTCTTCAGCATGGATGGCGACATCGCCCCCCTGGCCGAAATTGCCGAACTCTGCGCGGACCAGGGCGGCTGGCTGATGGTCGACGAGGCCCATGGCCTGGGCGTGCTCGGCCCCGAAGGCCAGGGCGCGGCAGCCGCCGCCGGCCTTGGCCAGAGCGAAGCCCCCATTCTCATGGGTACCCTCGGCAAGGCCCTGGGCGGCTTCGGCGCCTTCGTCGCCGGCAGCGAAACCCTGATCGAACACCTGATCCAGCACGCCCGCACCTACGTCTACACCACCGCCACCCCGCCGGCCATGGCCGCGGCGGTCCGGCGGGCCCTGGCAGTCAGCCGCGAGGAAGTCTGGCGCCGCGAACGCCTGGCGGAAAACACCCGGACCTTCCGCGAAGCCGCCGAGGCCCAAGGCATCCCCCTGATGCCCTCGAGCACCCCCATACAGCCAGTCCCCCTCGGCGACCCGACCCGCGCCGTGGTTTTGTCCCGCGCCCTAGAATCAAAGGGCTACCTCGCCCAGGCCATCCGCCCCCCCACCGTCCCGGACGGCACCGCACGCCTGCGTATCACCCTGTCGGCGGCTCATTCGGTGGAGGATGTGCGGGGATTGGTTCGGGTGTTGGCGGAATTGATGTGAGACTGGGGGGGTCGGAGTGTACTCTTACGTTTTTCTGGGCAGAAAATAACGAACGATGCGATGAAGGCCGCTAAAAGTCTGCCCCATTGTGTTGGGAGCACACGGATCGAGGACTGTGATTTAGCGAAGAGTAGACTCCTAGCTGCCGATAGAGGCCGAGGTCTGGAACGGGCTTACTTGAAAAATCAAAAACATCCTACCCATAATATTTGGGCGCATTGGCACACTATTAGTGCCCGTTAGTGAAATCCAGAGGCGGGAGTGAACGTCTAAGTAGATAAACATTAGGGAGGGAGAATGAGTAAGACTAGCTTTCGTATTGGCAGTTGTTTTCCCAAATTTCTGTTATTTTTCTTAACCGTGAGCGCCGCTAGTGTTGGACATTCTGCTGAAGAGCCGGTAATCGTCTGTCAGGAATGTGCTACCAGTCAGGTTGCTCAAGCGGCGGCTGAAAATTACGGCCATAGTTTGGGGCTGGACTGTGACCATGGTGGTGGGGCAGGGCCGGACCCAATTATCGGACCGGATCCACTCGACTGTACACCCCCCGAGGACCGGACTGTATATGTAATCCATCCGGAGTCGGAAACTGTCTATGGTTTTAACCTAGATTGGACCGATGAAGTGCCTTGGGTATTGATGGTGAGTCAGAAGACACCATCCAATGCATGGATTGATAAAGTTCAATCCAATTTTGCGGCTGTAAAGGGGTGGCAGCAAGACATCAAGGAGGCGCAGGACAGGCTTCGCGTCTTGCTGACCACGCTTAATCTAGGTAATACCACTGCGTTCAGTCAGACGATGAGGCAGCCATCCACAAGTCGTTCCAGGGCTCTGCTCGCCTCTATCCAAGAAGACGAAGGTTCCGATTGTCCCGATGGTACCGCGCTACATGCACTGACGGACGAGGACTTCCGTTCGCTACTTGAGCAGGAAATCCGTACAGAAATTGGCTGGATCGTTAATGATAGAGGGATCATAGAGTTTGATGGTCTTACTATCGGTATCAAAGGTGCTGGCGTGAGCTTTTCCGTACCGCCTGAATTTCCTACTACCAACGCCTTTCGGGCATTTTTCAGTGTCCACGAACTCGGAGACGGGGCGTATGAGATTCCAGAGGGTGGTCAGGAGGATTTTATACGCTTTGAGTTCGATGTTGACATGGATGGGCATGTCAATTTGACGGTGGACTACGAGAACAGCCGGATTCAGGGTAGGGAGAACTACTTCTCCACTCATTCGGTAAGCGACTCTGAAACCTGCGCTATCGAGCGTTTGAGGGACTATCGTGGACGTTATTTGATTGAAGACGGGGTAAGCGGTGCTAGGCTGGTGTTCTCCGACGGCGGATATGGTTGGAATGCCACGCCCCAGCCCATCGGCGGCACCAGTGGTGGCACGCCGATCTGCCAGCACCGCTTCTACAGTGGTGACCATTTAGTTAGGGTCGTGAACGGCCCCTGTGACATGTTCGACGATTGGGGGTCGGGGGACGACTGATCTTCTTGAGCTCCTCAAGACCGGTTCCTTTTTCTAACGATTTTGTAGCCCATGCGCAGGCCGTATGGCCAACTAATTGGCCATACGGCCTGTTGATTTCGGCGCCAACTTCGTACCGCCGACTGGAAGGGCGCTTAGCCAATCTGGAGACTGGTTTTCAGCTAGCTATGCTCGCTCCTATTAGAGCGCCAACCAACATCTCTGGTGGGACGGCTCCAGTGACTCCATGTCCAAAGTAGACTTAGGTGGCGACAAGCCTACCATTGGTGGGGACACCTGGGCCGTGTTTGCTGATGTCAAATTCAGATTGATGAGCAGATTGCCTTCGATTCGGCTGGTGAAATCGCGGACAAATCCGCTCCCACGGCGGCTTCGGCATACGCTGATGGCACCGTGGGAGCGAATTTATTCGCGATTAAAAGCCTCCGGATGGCACCAAAGCATAAGACAGAACCAAACCCTCCATTAGCACTGCCCAGGTGACCACCACCCAAGGTAGGCTTTGGTCCTGGTGGGCTTGCTCAGGGCTGTGTGAGCCAGGATGGCGAACCCAGAGCCCCCAGGGATGGGTTCACGGCGTCCCTGAGCAAGGCCACCGGGACCAAAGCCGGGACGCCCCCGTCACCGGCATCGAAGGGCACCAACGCAACCAAAGCCCAAAGCCACAAACAGACCGGAAAAACAACGATGAACCTCTGGCACGAAACAAAAGGCGAAGGCCCCAACCTGGTCATGGTCCATGGCTGGGGGCTGCACGCCGATGTCTGGGGGCCCGCGCTCGACGAACTCCAGACCCACTACCGCGTTACCCGCGTGGACCTGCCCGGCCATGGTCGCAGCCGGGACGCCGAGATCGGTGAAAGCCTGGGTGACTGGGCCGAAGCCGTACTCGCCGTCGCCCCCGACAGGGCCACCTGGCTCGGCTGGTCACTCGGCGGCATGGTCGCCACCCGCGCCGCCCTCGACGCACCCGACAGAGTCGAGCGCCTGATCGCCGTCGCCACCACCCCGCGTTTCGTCACAGCCAACGACTGGCCCCACGCCATGGCCCCCAACACCCTGGCCCAGTTTGCGGACGAATTGCGAAACGATTTCAGGGCCACAGTGCAGCAATTCCTCGCCCTCCAGACACAAGGCGACCCCGAAGCCCGGCGCCTGTTGAGAGCCCTGCGCAAGGATGTTTTCCGTCACGGCGAGCCCCATCACCGAGTACTCGAGCACGGCCTCGACCTGCTCGGCGATGTCGACCTGCGCGCCGAGCTGGCCCACCTGACCATGCCCGTGCGGGTCATCAGCGGGCGGCTGGATCGTCTCACCCATCCCGAAGCCGGGCGCGCCATGGCTGAATCCATTCCCCGGGCGGATTATCATTGTCTGCCCAGGACGGCGCATGCCCCCTTTCTCTCTGATCCCGAGCAATTCCTGGAGCTGATCCATGACTTCACCCAAGCGGGTTGATCCCAACCTGCCCAGGCTCGAACCCGAGCCTGACGACCATCCGGCGCTGCCCGAACGGGACGCCGTGCGGCGCTCATTTGATCGCGCCGCCGACAGCTACGACGAACATGCCGTGCTGCAGCGCGAAGTCTGCGACCGTCTGCTCGAGCGCCTCGATCTCACCACCATCGAGCCTCGCACCATCCTCGACCTGGCCGCCGGCACCGGGCAGGGCAGTGCCGCCCTGCGCCAGCGCTATCCCAAGGCGCGGGTTCATCCCCTGGATCTCTCCGAGGCCATGCTCCGGCGCGCCCGGCAGCACGGCAGCTGGTGGCGACCGCTGCCGCCCATCTGTGCCGATATCAGCCGCCTGCCCATCGCCGATGACAGTGTGGATCTGATTTTCTCCAGCCTTGGCCTGCAATGGGTGGATGATCTCGACCGCGCCTTTCGCGAGATCCGCCGGGTACTCAAGCCCCAGGGCCTGTTCCTGTTCACCACCTTCGGCCCGGACACCCTGACCGAGCTGCGTCAGGCCTGGTCGGCGGTGGACGAGCGTACCCATGTCAACGTCTTCGCCGACATGCACGACATCGGTGACGGCCTGATTCGTGCCGGCCTGGCCGAGCCGGTGATGGATGCGGAACATTTCACCCTGACCTACGAGACGGCCGATGCGCTCATGCGCGACATCAAGCGTATCGGTGCCCACAACGTCACCGCCGACCGTCCCCGCGGCCTCACCGGTCCCAGGAAAATGGCCCGCTTTCGCCAGGCCTACGAGCAATTCCGCACCGAAGACCGCCTCCCTGCCACCTACGAAGTCGTCTACGGCACAGTCTGGAAACCGAAATGAACCTCTTCATCACCGGCACCGACACCGAAGTCGGAAAAACCTTGGTCACCTGCGCCCTGCTGCATGCCATCCGCGCGCGGGGGGAGACGGCGGTGGGCTTGAAGCCGGTGGCATCCGGTTCACGCCCCACCCCGGACGGTCTGCGCAACGAGGACGGGGAGGCCCTGTTGGCGGCCTCAAGCCCGGGGCCTGCCTATGCAGCGATCAACCCACTGGCCTTCGAGCCGGCCATTGCCCCGCACATTGCCGCCGAGGAGGCCGGCGAGGCGCTCACCGTGGCGCGGCTTCTTCAGGGCATCACCCCGGGGCCGGTGGCGGACTGGCGGCTGGTGGAAGGGGTCGGCGGCTGGCGCGTGCCCCTGAGCGGGCGGGAAACCATGGAGGACCTGGCCCTGGCCCTGGATTACCCGGTGATTCTGGTGGTCGCCCTGCGCCTGGGTTGCATCAACCACGCCCTGCTCACCGCCGACCGGATTGCGCAGGTGGGCCTGCCCCTGGCCAGCTGGGTCGCCACCGAGCCTGACCCCGAGCAATCCCATCGGCAAGAAAACTTCCAGACCCTGGCCCGCCTGCTGCCCGCCCCCTGCCTCGGCCGCCTCCGCCACAACCCTCGCCCCGACCCCGCAGAACTGGCCCCCGATCTGGATCTCAATCGCCTCCCCACGCCCCCCTGACCCCTAACCCCTAACCCCTCACCCCTGACCCGAAAAAATATTGACCCCAATCATGGATTTCCCCGACCCAGCCGCCATTGCGCCCCGCAGGGCCTTGAAGTACCATTTCCGCCTCCGGAAACCCGGGTCGAATCCATGAGGCATGAGGAAGGATCACCGGGGCAGGCGCCGCATCGAATCGTGGTCAGCCCCAATGACTCCCTCGGTTCACGGGGCCGGGTGATCTTTTTTCTTGTGGTTGCCCTTGCCGTGCTGCTGGTCAGCGCCAGCGTGGCGGCACGCGGATTATGGCCGGTTCTGCCTTTCGCCGGGCTGGAGTTGCTGGTCCTGGCGATATGCCTCTACGTCGTGGAGCGGCGAACCCGCTATCGCGAGGTCATCACCCTGGAGGGAGATTCCCTTCGGGTTGAGCAGGGCCGCGGACGTCCGGAGACAGAGCAGCGGTTTCATCGAGCCTGGGTGAGGGTCGAGCTGGAGCCCGCCGCTCATCGCAACTATCCCGCCCGCCTGTTTTTGCGCGAAGGGCATCGGCAGTGCGAGATCGGGCGTTGTTTGACAGAATCGGAGCGCAGTTCGCTTGGCGAGCGGCTCAGGGGCCTGCTGGCCACCGGAAAATGAAATCTCCGTCCTCTTAAGCCGGGCGGAGCCGGTAGACCGCCACGCCTTGCTCGGGTGGTCTGCTTGATCCATCACGCAGGAGAAGTGAAAGCATGTTCAAAGCGAAGCTTTCAGGCGCCATTCGCCACACCGTCTTGCTCGGCCTGTTCTTGCTTCCCGGGTCGGCACTGGCCTTCCGTGAAGGCATTAACTTGCCCCGTGGCGTGACATCCATCAGTTCCGACATTTATGACCTGCACATGCTGATCTTCTGGATCTGCGTTGCCATCGGGGTCATCGTGTTCGGGGCGATGATCATTTCCATTTTCCTGCACCGCAAATCCCGGGGCGTGGAACCGGCCAAGTGGCACCACAATACCGCCGTTGAAGTGGTGTGGACCGCCGTGCCTTTCCTGATTCTTGTGGGCATGGCCATTCCTTCCGCGCGGGCACTCATCGATATCGAGGACTATCGCGATTACGACATGAGTATCCAGGTCACTGGTTATCAGTGGTTCTGGCATTACGAATATCGTGGCGAGGATGTGTCCTTCTACAGCCGTCTGGACGATGACAGCAATCGTGCCCGCCAGCTTCGCGCCCATCGCGAGATCGACCCCCTCGACGTGGACAACTATCTGCTGGAAGTGGATAACCGCGTGGTTGTTCCCGTGGACCAGAAAGTCCTTTTGCTGTTGACCGCCAATGATGTCATTCACGCCTGGTGGGTGCCTGAGTTGGGTGGTAAGAAAGACGCCATTCCCGGTTTCGTCAACGAACTCTGGTTCGAGATTTCCGAACCCGGTGTGTATCGCGGTCAGTGCGCTGAACTCTGTGGCCGTGACCATGGCTTCATGCCCATCGTCGTCGAGGCGGTGGAACAGGAAGAGTACGAGGCCTGGTTGGAAGAGATGCGCGATCGCAACGCCGAGAACGAAGACGCAACCCAGGTTTCCGCCATTGACGTGGCCCGGTAAAGACTGAGCCGGAGGTCGAGAGAAAAAATGAGCACTGCTACCGATACCCATCACGACGAGCATCACGGCCCGGCCAAGGGCATGCGTCGCTGGCTGTTTACCACCAATCACAAGGACATTGGCACGCTGTACCTCTGGTTCAGCCTGATCATGTTCTTCGTGGGCGGGGCCATGGCCATGGTCATCCGTGCCGAGCTGATCCAGCCCGGCATGAATCTGGTTGACCCCATGTTCTACAACCAGATGGTCACCATGCACGCGCTGATCATGATCTTCGGCGCCGTCATGCCGGCTTTCGTGGGTCTGGCCAACTGGATGATCCCCATGATGGTGGGGGCGCCGGACATGGCCCTGCCGCGCATGAACAACTGGAGCTTCTGGATCCTGCCCATCGGCTTCACGCTTCTGCTGATGACCTTCTTCGTGCCGGGCGGTGCGCCGGCCGCGGGCTGGACCATCTATCCGCCGCTCTCATTGCAGACGGGGGATGCCTTCCCGCTCCTGGTATTCGGCATTCACGTTCTGGGTATCTCCTCCATCATGGGCGCGATCAACATCATCGTGACCATCATGAACATGCGGGCCCCGGGCATGGGGCTTCTGAAGATGCCCATCTTCGTGTGGAGCTGGCTGATTACCGCCTATCTGCTCATCGCGGTGATGCCGGTGCTGGCCGGTGCGGTGACCATGCTGCTCACCGACAAGTACTTCGGTACCGCCTTCTTTGATGCCGCCGGCGGCGGTGACCCGGTCCTGTTCCAGCACATCTTCTGGTTCTTCGGGCACCCCGAGGTCTACATCATGATCCTGCCGGCCTTCGGGATCATCTCCGAGATCATCCCGACCTTTGCCCGCAAGAAGCTCTTCGGCTACAGCGCCATGGTCTACGCCATTGCCGCCATTGCCTTCTTGAGCTTCATTGTCTGGGCTCACCACATGTTCACCGTGGGCATGCCGGTGGCCGGGCTGCTGTTCTTCATGTTCACCACCATGCTGATTGCCGTGCCCACGGGCGTGAAGATCTTCAACTGGGTGGCGACCATGTGGCGTGGGGCCATGACCTTCGAAACCCCGATGCTGTATGCCCTGGCCTTCCTCTTCCTGTTCACCATTGGTGGCTTCTCCGGCCTGATGCTCGCCATCGTGCCGGCGGATTTCCAGTACCATGACTCCTACTTCGTGGTGGCCCATTTCCACTACGTGCTGGTGCCGGGTGCGGTCTTCGCCATCATGGCTGCCGTGTATTACTGGCTGCCCAAGTGGACCGGCTACATGTACAGCGAGTTCTGGGGCAAGACCCATTTCTGGCTGTCCACGATTTCCATTAACGTGACCTTCTTCCCGCAGCACTTCCTGGGCCTGGCCGGCATGCCGCGCCGGATCCCGGACTATGCGGTCCAGTTCACGGACTTCAACTTCATCTCCAGTATCGGGGCCTTTGTCTTCGGTCTTTCCCAGCTGATCTTTGTCTACGTGATCATCCACTGCATCCGCGGTGGTGTGGGTCGCGCGACTGATCGGGTCTGGGAAGGCTCCCATGGTCTTGAGTGGACAGTGCCCTCGCCGGCGCCTTACCACACCTTCGAGACCGCCCCGGAAGTGAAGTGAGGTGAGTGTGTCCGAGCAAGACGATGATCGCACCAAACAAAACCGACGCCGGGCCCGCTTCTGGGCCCTGGTGATCGGGGCCGTTGCGGTCACCTTCTATGTGGGCATCTTTCTGTTGATCAGCACCCGCTATTGAGTCAGCGAGCAAGTCTGACTCGGGAGGCGCGAGAATGAGTTCGGAACAAGACGGCAAGCCTGGCAAGGGCAACAGGGGGCTGGTGGCCCGGTTGACCCTGGCTTCCGTGGCCATGTTTGGTTTCGGCTTTGCCCTGGTGCCGCTCTACGACGTGTTCTGCGAGGTAACCGGGATCAGCAGTTCCTCCACCACCCGCGCGGCCGCCGAACCGGTTGCGCTGGAAGTGGATTATGACCGCAAGGTCACGGTGGAGTTTGTCGCTACGACCAATCAGAGGGACATCTGGCGCTTCACCCCGGAAGAAACCCGCATGCGGGTCCATCCGGGCAAGCTCTACACCACCCACTATCTCGCCACCAATCTGGATGAGCGAGATCGAATGGGACACGCCGTGCCGGATGTTTCGCCAGCGGGTGCCACCCGCTATGTGCAGAAAGTGGAGTGCTTCTGCTTTGAAGAGCAGCTTTTTGCCGGTGAGGAAAGCCAGCGCATGCCGGTGCTCTTCTACGTGGATCCGGAACTGCCGCGCAACATTGGCACCGTGACCCTGAATTATTCCTTCTTCGCCCAGGACGTGGTGGGCGAGAAGTAGGACCCTGACCGGAGGGCCGGCCCTTCGGACCAATAACCATTGCAGGATTGAGGAAGAACGAGATGGCTCAGGAAAAGGGTAGTTACTACGTCCCGCATGAAAGCCACTGGCCCGTGGTGGGCACCATCGGGATGTTCGTGGCCGTGCTGGGTGCGGCTGCTCTGCTGAACGGCCTCCTGTGGGGCACGCCGGTGATGTTCATTGGTGGTGCCATCATTCTCTACATGGTCTGGGGCTGGTTCCGTGATGTGATCAACGAGAGCGTGAGCGGCGCCTTCGGTCCTCAGGAGGATCGCAGCTTCCGCCAGGGCATGGCCTGGTTCATCCTCTCCGAGGTCTTCTTCTTTGCGGCCTTCTTCGGCGCCCTGTTCTACGCCCGGATCTACTCGGTGCCGTGGCTGGGTGGTGAAGGTGCCAACTTCTTTACCGGCCTGCTGCTCTGGGATGGCTTCGAGGCTTCCTGGCCCACCGACGGCCCGGCGCCGCGCCATGACGCATTCAGCACCATGGGTGCCTGGGGCCTGCCGGCCCTGAACACCGCCATCCTGCTGACCTCGGGCGTGACCCTGACCATTGCTCACCACGCCATCAAGGACAACAACCGCAAGGTGCTCAACTGGGGCCTGGGTGCCACCATTGCCCTCGGCCTGCTCTTCCTTGGCATTCAGAGCTACGAATACGTCCACGCCTATGTGGATCTGAACCTGCGGCTGGATTCCGGCATCTACGGTTCCACCTTCTTCATGCTCACCGGTTTCCACGGCATGCACGTGATACTCGGGGCATTGATGCTGCTGGTGGTCTTCTTCCGCTGCCTCAAGGGCCATTTCACACCCGAAAACCACTTCGCATTCGAAGCCGCCGCCTGGTACTGGCACTTCGTGGACGTGGTCTGGATTCTGGTGTTCATCTTCGTGTATTGGCTCTGAGCCTGTTACACCCAACCGCGAGCCTGTTCCAGTCGGAATTGGCTACGAGCTACGAGCTACGAGCTACGAGCTACGAGCAACGAGCTGCGAGCCGGCACTGCCAGCTCGTCGCTCGCAGCTCGCAGCTACTTAACCGGCGGCCCGGTGGGTTCGATGATGCCGAGGGCGAAGCCCAGCATGAGGAGCAGGAAGAGGGCGACGGACAGCCCCACCCGGATGGTCAGTGCCCAGACGGCCCGCTTCGACTGGCCGGCATCCTTCAGCAAATAGCGCAGGGCGGAGCCCAGGCTGATCAGGATGGCCACGATGATGATGAGTATCAAAAGCCGCATTGCGTGATACCTGGCAGGGGCGCCGCCTCAGTGGGCGCCGGAATGGATTCGGCCGGGCCATCGGCCCGAGCCGGGAGGCAGTATGAGACAACAGACCGGCTGGCAGTTCAAGCCGCCCTGGTGGGCCTGGGTCCTGCTGCTCGCTGGCGTTCTCATCTTTTCCAGCCTTTCCGCCTGGCAATTGGGCCGGGCAGAGGAAAAGCGCGAGTTGCTGGAGCTGTTTGAAGCCGGTACCGAAACCCGCGTTGTGGAAAGCGCTGAACACTGGCAGGAACTCGAGCGTTATGCCCCCGTCCGTCTCAAGGGCCGTTTTCTGCCGGAACGGGAATTCCTCCTGGAAAGCATGCTGCGTGAGGGTGCGCCGGGTTTTCACGTCTGGACACCCTTTCGCCTGAAAGCAGACGGCAGCCTGATTGTGGTCGATCGGGGCTGGATCGCGGATGAGGATGTCGAGGCCCGACTGGCCGAGCAGAGACCATCGACCGAGTCCCTGACGGTCGCGGGGCGGGTGGACAGTCTGCCCCGGCCGGGTTTCCGTCTCAGTGCCCCCAGCCCCGAAGGTGACTGGCCCCGGCGCATTTATTTTCCGGAGGCGGAGGATTTGCAGTCGCAACTGGGTGAGCCGGTCATCGATGGCCGCCTCTTGATGGATGCCGAGGCCAGTCCCGGCTTTCGCCGTGACTGGGACCCCATCAACATGCCGCCAGAGCGACATCTGGGCTATGCCTTTCAGTGGGCCGCCGTCACCCTGGCCGTGATTATTCTTTTCATCGTCGTCAATCTGAAACGAGTGCACCGCAATGAGTGAGCTTGATCCCCGCACCCGACGTTTCCGCATCACTCTGGTGTTGGTATTTTTGGTCTGTGCCGGTCCCTTCATCCTTGCCTGGCTGTGGTGGGCTTTCCAGGGGCCGATGGAGCCGGCAAGCACCACCAACAAGGGTGAGCTGGTCCATCCCGCCCAGCCCATCGACGATGCCGATCTCAATGCCCTGGCCGGGCGCGCCGGAGAAGGCGAGCGCAGTGTGCTGGGAGACCGTCGCTGGACGGTGATCTATATCGCCGCCGACGGCTGTGGCGCCGACTGTCAGGAAGTGATCTGGGCAACCCGACAGATCCGGCTGTCCCTGGGCCGCGACATGGGCCGGGTGCGCCGGGTCCTGTTCGAGCCGGCCAGCGCGGCGGACCTGGCGCATTATCGTGAAGCGCACCCGGACCTGAGTGTTTTCGACCTGAGTGATTCCCGCGCCGGGGATTTTCTCGAGCAGTTCGAGCTCGATGACGGCCAGGCTGCGCCGGAAACGGGGCGCCTGTACATTGTCGATCCGCTGGGTAATCTGATGATGTACTTCCCGGCAGGATTTGACCCGGACGATTTCATGGACGACATGAAACGCCTGCTTCGTGTTTCACAGATTGGTTAACCAGCCCGGAACCCGAACATGACTCGCTTGCAGATCTTCAACCGCGGCTCCCTGGCCGCCACCATCCTGACCCTGGTGGTGGTTGTCCTGGGTGCCTTTGTCCGCCTCAATGACGCCGGTCTTGGCTGTCCCGACTGGCCCGGCTGTTACGGCGTGATGACCGTGCCCCAGACCGAGCAGCAATTGGACTTTGCTCTGGAGCAGTGGGATGACACCCCCCTGGCCCGGGGCGACGAACAGTGGTTGGCCAAGGCCTGGAAAGAGATGGCCCATCGCTACGTCGCCGGCCTGCTGGGTCTGATGATTCTGGGCCTGGCGATCCTTGCCTGGTTCAACCGCACTGACAAGCGGCAGCCGGTGAAGCTGCCCTGGCTGCTGGTGGGGCTGGTGATCTTCCAGTCACTGCTGGGGATGTGGACGGTGACCCTGCTGGTCAAGCCGGCCATTGTCCTGGCCCATCTCTTTGGGGGCCTGGCCACCCTGTCCCTGCTCTGGCTGCAGTATTTGCGTACCCGCGATCAGGGTGCCCCCGATGAAGCCGCGTCCCTGCCAAGCCGGCCGCGCCGTCGCCTGCGTCGGGCCGGCATCGCCGCCACCGTTGTTCTGATTCTCCAGATCGGCCTCGGCGGATGGGTCAGCACCAACTATGCGGCCCTGGCCTGTCCGGATTTCCCCACCTGCCACGGTGAATACTGGCCGGAGATGGACTTTCGAGACGGCTTCACGCTGTGGCGTGAGCTGGGCAAGAACTATGAGTATGGAGTCCTCGACAATGAGGCCCGGACCGCCATCCATTATACCCATCGCCTGGGTGCCATTATTGCCCTGGCGGTGATCGCGGCCTTCGCCTGGAAGCTCTGGCAGGTGGGCGGCCTGGTACTGCGAAGGATGGCCATCGCGGTCAGCGGCCTGTTGCTGATCCAGCTCGCCATTGGTGTCTTTGTGGTGGTACTGAGTCTGCCCTTGTGGCTGGCCACCGCCCACAACGCCGGGGCGGCGCTGCTCATGCTGGCAATGGTCACCGCGCTCTGGGCGCTGTATGGTAGGCGCCCCGGTACGGATAGCTGAGGACAGGCAGGACCATGACCCAGGCAAGCCCCGACTTTCGCACCCTGGCGGCGGACTATCTTGATCTCTGCAAGCCCAAGGTGGTGGCGCTGATCGTATTTACCGCCATTGTCGGCATGTTGCTGGCGGTGCCGGGTGCCGTGCCCCTGGATTTGTTCATCTTCGGCACCGTGGGCATCGGCCTGGCGGCGGCCTCGGCGGCGGCCATCAACCATTTCATTGATCGGCGCATCGACGCCGAAATGGCGCGTACCCGCAAGCGGCCCCTGCCCACCGGCCACCTCAAGGGCTGGCAGGTCCTGAGCTTCGCCGCCGTTCTCGGCATCACCGCGATGGCGCTGTTGTGGTTTCTGGTCAATCCCCTCGCCGCCGTGCTGACCCTGGCCTCGCTGGTTGGCTACGCCATCATCTACACCGTCTTTCTCAAGCGGGCGACGCCACAGAACATCGTCATTGGCGGGGCCGCCGGCGCGGCGCCGCCGGTGCTTGGCTGGGTGGCCATTACCGGCGAGATTCACCCCCACGCTCTGTTGCTGTTCCTGATCATCTTCACCTGGACGCCGCCTCATTTCTGGGCCCTGGCCATTCACCGCCGGGAAGAGTACGCCAAGGTGGACATGCCCATGCTGCCGGTCACCCACGGTGTCGATTTCACCGGTTGGCATATCATTTTCTACACCATCCTGTTGTTACTGGTGACCCTGCTACCCTGGCTGACCGGCATGTCCGGTCTGCTTTATCTCGTTGTGGCCGTGGTCCTTGGTATAGCCTTTCTGGCCTATACCATCGCCCTCAAGCGTGACCCGGACAGCCGCTGGCCCATGAAGACCTTCGGCTTCTCCATCACCTATCTCATCGGTGTCTTTGCGGCCCTGCTCATCGACCATTATCTGGCCGTTTGGCTGGCCTAGGCGTTCCGTTTTTGCCACAGGGGCGGCGCGCATCGTGGCCGGCTGTCGGTCGCCGGGGAATCACGTCGGCCGTCTCCTTCCCATCACCCGCAAGCCTTTGACTTCAAAGTAAACCCATCCGAATCAAGGGCATTGGAGTGCGTGGTGCCCCGTCCCCATCCGTCTGCTCATTTTGACCCCGCCGTTGTGAGCGTGCTACTTCTGAAGGCTCAAATCTGACGGGGGGGAACTGTCTGCGCCAGCGTGTTGCGGTCGGTCGCCCGTCTTTGTGTTAACACGGGAGGGGTAGCATGCCTGGCAAGATCCTTCGCAAGACCTTCATCATGGCCATCGTGGCCGCACTCACCCTGGGCAGTGCCAATGGCCTGGCCAGCGAAGATATGGCAGCGGACAGCCAGTGGCGGGACTGGAGTGGCAAACAGGCCATTCAGGACGGTCTCGACAGTGATGAGATTCAAACATGGATCGTACGCCTGCATGACGCCCCGGTCGTTCGTTACACCGGTGGCATCCCCGGCCTGGAGGCCACCAGCCCCCGTGTGACCGGCCAGGAGCGCTTCTCCACCAGCCAGCCTGGCGTTGCCGAGTATCGGCAGTATCTGCGCGACCGCCAGCAGGAAGTGCTGGCCGGCATCGCCCAGCACACCGGCCAGGTATTCGATCCCGATCGCCGTTGGCAGGTTGCCGCCAACGGTTTTGTCATCGAGACCGATGCCCGCACGGCCAAGGCCATCGCCTCCATGCCCGAGATCCGCTCGATCAAGCGTGAGATTGTTTATGAGCCGCTGACCTTTGCCGGGCCCCAGCAAATTGGTGCCCCGGCCATTTGGGAGGGCACTGCCACCGGTGTGGAGAGCAAGGGCGAAGACATGGTGGTGGCCATCGTCGACAGTGGCATCAACCCCGACCACGAATCCTTTGCCGAAGTCACCGATGACGGCTATGAGCACGTCAACCCTCTCGGTGATGGCGTGTTCATTGGCGCTTGTGATCCGGATCATGAGCAGTACGAGCCCGGTTACAACTGTAACAACAAGTTGATTGGCGCTTTCTACTTCAACCCCAGCGACAATACGGCCTTCGACGACAACGGCCACGGCACCCACGTAGCTGGCACCGCCGCCGGGAATGAGGTCACCACCCCCGATGGGCTTGAGATTTCCGG
>NZ_JAYGII010000013.1:0-81333 GCF_034931365.1 Natronospira elongata | reverse complement strand
AACAGCTGATTAGGTGGAAAGCGGTATAACCGCAATATCGTGCCGGCGGTATAACTCCGGATTTCCGGCAAAAAGAAAAACGCGCTTTTCCATGCATAATCATAAAGTTACCCCAATCTCTCCCAATATTCACCGTAATCGCGTGCCTTCCGCTTTTTGTGAATTCAATCATTCTTATATATGTGTGCTAGGCGCCCCCTTTTCCGGGCCTGGGCATGGCAACGGCCACCTTGGCGGCTGTGGAAACTGAACGGGGAGACGGTGCAATCTGAGGCGGGCGCGCCTGTCCGTGGCTTTCAGAAAAGCATAGTCCAACATTCGGTTTTTTCATCCCTGCCTGGCTGGCTGGAGCGGTTGCTGTCCGGCTTATTCCGCCTGGGCCAGGACAATGTCCGCCCCGCGGGCAATCTCGCCGTCACTGAGCACATCCACGCGGAGGCCGCCGTGGCCGACCCAGTGTTTCACCACGGCGGCGGTGGTAAGCGTTTCACTGTTCAGGGCGCGGCCCAGGGTAGCGCAGGGCTCGCAGAGCTCGACGCCGCGCAGGCGTACATTGCCGACGGTGAATTCGGTGTTGACGAGGTCGTTGAGGCGAATGCCTCGGGTGACCAGGTTTCGGCGGGTGATGGAGAGGTCCGTTGCTCGCCCCTGCCCGGCGCAGAAGCGCTCGATCTCCTCGGCTTCCACCAGGGTGAGATTCTGGCCGGGGTATTTGCTGAGACCGAAGTTGCGGTCACCGACGATCCCCTTGCCACGCTCAAGCACGATGCGCTCGCACTCGCGTTGCGGGGCCCCGCTTTCGGGGCTGATGAACAGCCGTTCAATGGTCAAGTGGTGCTCCCTGGCTCTCGTTGTGGCTGAGTGCATGGCTGAAGTAATCAATGACATCGGCGCCGACAGCCGCGTGGGCGGCCTGTCGATTTCGGCCCCATGGATCACCACAGAGGCTGCGAACGAGCAGCCGCCCTCTCAACGTGCAAGGCGCCAGGTAAGTGTAATGACTGGCTCCCTCCATTACCCACAGGCTGGCCTGAGAGCTGACCGGGCGGATGGCTCGCTCGACGGCGGCAGTGGTCGCTTCCAGCTCGATCTGTTCATCATTTTCCGCCAGCAGCATCCGGATGGCCTGTGCTCCGGGTGTGGAGTCGTTCTCTTCGAGTAATGCGACCAGGGCCGGGGCGATGGCGTAGACGGCGCCGATGCGCTCATCGTGGAAGCGGCCTTCTCCGCGTTTGAGGCCGGCCTGGAAGGCGGGGTCTGAGGCTTGCATGGATTGCACGTCATCAAAGCTGAAGTCGGCCTCGGGTGGCAACTGACAGGCGTGGGAATCCGCTCGTTCCCCGCAGCGCTGCTGCCAGACCTCATAGGAAGGGAGATGCACGCCAGCCAGGCCCAGCACGCTGTATCCGCCGAGGGAGAAGCCGACAGCGCCCAAGCGTTCCGGATCAATGCGCGGGCCGATGTCGGGGTGCTCGAGCAGCTGATCAATGAGCACGGAGATATCGCGTGTGCGCTCCCAGGGCTGGATGAAGCCCCCCGGCCACTGTCGGACTTCCGTTACCGTGTTGCCGTGATGGTTGACCCCCGCCACGATGAAACCGGCACCCACCAGCTGCTCGGCAAGCCAGGACATCTGGGCCGTGCTGCCACCAGTGCCATGGGAGACGATGATCAATGGCCGCCGGGCCGTGTCCAGGAACGGCGCATTCAAAGCGCTGTGACCGAAGCGAAACACGCCACCCCGCCATTCCTCACCGGCCACTTCAGGCGGCGCCGGATACCAGACGGTGGTTTGCAGCGGCCGCGAGCCATCCCCCGACCAGTGGCTGCGCTCGGCGTCTTCAAGCGCGAGGTGAGCACGCCCCACCGTGCTGTTGGCGGCCGGATCGCCACTGCAGGCGAAGGCCGCAAGCAGCATTGCCAACAGTAGAAGGACCCGGATCAGCGCCGTTGCCGTCGACGGCTCAGGGTTCAGACGACTCATGTTTCTCCAATCTTGTTCTTGTTATTGGGTGGGGTGGGTTGGCTGGCGCCGCAATCGGCGGACAAGCCGGCACCAGTGCACGGGCTTATCAGGGCGTCCGCCACAACGACTTTTGCATCAGAATCCAATCACCCGTGTGCGAGCAGCCTGGGTAATCGACGATGCCCCGGCGCTCAACAACATTGTAACCAAGCTTCCGGTACAGCTTCACCGCCGGGATGTTCTCTTCCGCCACGATCAGGGTAACGGATCTTGTATTGGCTTCGTCGGCCAACTGCTCCGCGAATTTCATGAGGTGGTGGCCAATTCCCTTGCCTCGATAGACGGAGGCTGTCGCGACCGCGTTGACGTACCAGGCGCCGGGCACCCGTGATTCCAGCTCCACGAGCGGGCGGACGACAGCCGGAATGTCATCCAAGGGCCCGGTCTCATAGGGATCGGGCAGCGGATAGGCCAGGAGCATGCCGGCAATGGCATCGCCGGCGGTGGCGACATAGGCGTTTGTGTAGCTGAAACCACCTTCGGTACGAGCGACCCGGCGCGCACCGAAGGCCATGATGTCTTCATCCGGATCAGCCATCTGCCCCCACAGGTAGGCCGGAATCCCCTCCCCTGCCAGATTCATCAGCTCGGCAAGGGCGGGGGCATCTTCAATCTTCGCTTTACGCAGCTGGATATTCATTGCAACCTCAATGAAACGCCAAGTACTCGGTATCAAGCCGGGATCATCGCGCAACGTCATTGCAGCGAACAGTCCCCTTGAACATTTGTAATAAGGATAGCCGAGTATCCGTAAATCGCTCAGCGACATGCCCGCCCAAGGCGCTTCATTTTCTCCAGCCACCGGGCGCGGCCCTTGTCACCGCCCATGGAGGCGCTGATCAGGGTGGTGCGCACGGGCTTGAAGCCGCAGAAGCGCAGAATGTTGCGGCGGAAGCTTTTCACGCTGTGGGCACGGTAGATCAGACGATAGAACAGGGCCGGCATGCCCATGGTGACGATCAGCCGGGCCGATCGCCCCTTGAGGCGACGGGGGCCGAAGCTGCCCATGTCCTGACCCGGCTCGGTGACGAAACCCGGACGGAAGGTCTGCTCCAAAAATGCTTTGAGAATGGCGGGCATATCGCCCAGCCAGAGGGGATAGAGAAAGACCAGGTGATCGGCCGCTTCAATGGCCTGCTGGGCCTGGCGAATGGCCGGGGGCGGATCACCGGATTCGAAGTCGGTGGCGTTCCTGAGCCAGGGGAAATCCAGCCCGGCCACGTCGATGTGCCGGACCTGATGCCCGGCGGCTTCCGCTGCTTCCTGATAGGCCACGGCCAGGGCATGACAGAAATGCCCACCGGCCGGGTCGGGATGTCCCTGGATGATGACAATGCTGGCCATGACGGTGACCTCCTGTTCTTGACGGGCAATAATATGTCGATCGACATTGGTGGTGGCTTGAGCCGGATCAAGTGAATATCACTTTGGGGAGTACTTTTCGTGAACACGTCCAATCTGCGCTGCCTGGCTATGGCCGCCCTGCTTCTGCCGGCACTGGCCTACGCCGAGCTGCCCGGTACTGATCTCGCCTTCGAGGCAAAAGACGGGCAACTGTCGGGAACGCTGTTCCTGCCTGAGGGTGAAGGCCCCTTCCCGGCCGTCGTCTTTCTCGCCGGCTCTGGTGATGAGAGTTACCGGACGGGCTGGGAAGGCGAACGCCGCTCCTGGTTCTGGCCGCAACTTCAGGAATGGTTCGATGAACAGGGCTACGCCGTGTACGTCTTCGACAAGCCCGGCGTGGGTCGCTCAGAAGGCGACTGGCGCAAGGAAGATTTCGTGGATCGGGCCGACAATGCCATCGCGGCGGTTCGCGCCCTGAGCGGCCGGACCGAACTGGATCCGGCTCGCATCGGATTGCTGGGCCACAGCCAGGGGGGATGGATAGCCGTCAGTGCCGCGGCCGATCATCCCGATGAGGTGGCCTTCGTGATCAGTCTGGCCGGCCCCGCCATCGGAGTACGCCAGCAGATCATCGAGGACACGGAGAATCGCTGGCGCTGTGAGGAGCGTCGGTTGCTGGGCCTTCGGCGAGCGGGGCTGGCCGGCAGTCTGTCCCTGATCGGTACCGCCGGCCGCATCATGCCGGCGGGTTATCTGTCCGGCATCGTGCGCTATGACCCCGCCGACGATCTGGCCCGCCTGCAGCAGCCCATGCTCGCCCTGTTTGCCGGCAATGACATCATGGTCATGCCCGAGACCAACATCCCGCCACTGCAGAAACACTTCGGCAAGGCCAGCGGCAACGACGGCCTTGTGATTGAGACCATTGAAGGCCTGGACCACTTCTTTCGCCACGGCGCCTTCTGCCTGGACGGCGGACGGCCACAGGGCTTCGCCCCGGAATTCTGGGAAGCCCTGGCCGCCCCGGCCTTCTGGCAGCAACTGTCACCCGAGGCGCAGTAAGTGCCTGGAAGTGAAATACTCGCCGGACCTGATTATGCGGCTTCGAAATCGAAGGGCTTGAGTTTTTCGACGTCGAGCTGATTACGGGCCAGCCAAAGGTCGTGGGCATCCTGCATGGCAAGCCAGCTTTCCGGTGAGCGGCCAATGACCCGGGAAAGCCGCAACGCCATTTCCGGGCTGACACCGCTATCACCGCGCAGCAGACGCGAAAAGGTGGACGGTGATACACCCAGACGATCGGCAAGCTTTCGAGCACTGACGCCGAAAGGCTCCATGTAAACCGTGAGGATGAACTCACCGGGATGCGGAGGGTTGTGCATGCTCATCAGTGATAATCCTCGTAGTCAAGAATGTAGGCGTGTCCGTCTCGGAACTCGAAGGTCAAACGCCAGTTACCGCTGACTCGAATCGACCACCTGCCCTTCTGCTTACCCTTAAGCGGGTGCAGCCCAAAACCTGGGATGTCCATATCCTCGATCTGTATGGCTGTATCCAATGCAGCCAGTTGCATGCGCAAGCGCTTGGCGTGGTCGGGTTGAATCCCTGCCGTGCTGCCCGATGCGTAAAACCGCTTCAATCCCTTGTGGCGGAATGATTTGATCATGAGCAATATTATAGCGCGTTGCGCATCGCGCAACAAGCCAGATCATCGAGGCTGGGGTTAGCCAGTACTCACTCGGCCAGGGTGCGCACGACGGCCTTGAGGCCGACGGTGACGCGGGCCATGCGCTCGTAGTCGAGGCGGTCCGGGGTATCGGTGCTGCGGTGGTAGTGGGGGTCACGGAACGGCAGGGTGTCGGTGACCAGGAAGGCCGGGTAGCCCTGCTGCCAGAAGGACCAGTGATCGGACCAGCCCACACCGCGGATGAAGCCCGGCATGGCCGCGCCCTCGGAGGGAATGCTGGCTGCTTCGCGAAAAGCCCCCAGGGCCTTGCGCAACAGGCGCCTGTCGCGCATGCGGGTGACAAAGCCGATGAAGCTGGCGGTGTCGGGATAGGCCAGGCCGATGCCCGGCGCGGGGTAGTGCTGGCTGCCGGGCTGGTCACTGAAAAAGCCCAGGCCGTCCATGGACATCATGGCCACGATGTTGTCGCCGGCCTCCCGGCTCTGGCGGGCATGGGCGTGGCTGCCCATGTCGCTGGTCATGTAAAAGGGGGGCTCTTCATTGACGAAGGCGACGAAGCGCAGGGTGCGGACCTGGGGTTTGTCGTGGAAGTATTCGGCCAGGGCCAATAGCACGGCCACGGCGGAAGCATTGTCATTGGCTCCCGGGGAGCCGGGGACGGTATCGTAGTGGGCACCGACAACGACAATCTCATCTGGCCGTGACTCGCCGGGAATCTCCACCACCAGGTTATCGGCCGTCTCGCCCGCGTAGCGGGCCATGCCCGCGCCGCTCAACTCATAGCGCTGGCGCCGTGGTTCATGACCGATGGCCTGCAATCGCTCCTCGAGCCAATCGGCGGCCTGTTCCAGCGTACCAGGCCGGTGCATGTTGCGCTCGCCGATCTCCTCGGCCAGGGCACGCACATCGGCTTCGAGTTCTTGAGCCAAGGTCAGCTCGAGCTCGCTGGCCGCGGGCAGGGAATCGCTTGCGCTTGAACCGGGCATGGCCGTCATCCACCTTAGCGACACGATGGCCAATAAAAGCAGACTAGCCCAGAGGGTGATCCGGATACCGGTTGATAACCTCATGGACCACCGTCTTTCCATACGGGAAGGTGACCAGCCCATCATCCCTATCAGTCCGGGTACCATCGAGACTTAGCACGAACGTGCATCGAATCGACGGTACCCGGAACCAGGCCTGCTGGGCAGCCTTGCCGTGGCTGGCTTTACTTCCGGCGGCCAGTCTTCTTTCTTGTGGTCTTTTTCCTGACGGCCTTCTTCTTGGAAGCCTTCTTCTTAGTCGCTTTTTTCTTGGTAGCTTTTTTCTTCGTGGCCTTCTTCTTCGAAGCTTTCTTCTTGGAAGCCTTCTTCTTGGAAGCCTTCTTCTTGGAAGCCTTCTTCTTGGAGACTTTCTTCTTGCCTTTCTTCTTGGCAGCTTTCTTCTTCGCCTTTTCCACCGCTTTCTCTACCGCCGCCGTGGTCTTGTCGATTGCCTTGTCCAGCTTCTCACCCAGGGTCAGCGATATCTTGGCTTCCGCCTTCATCTCCCGCAGGCGAGCCGCTTCCGCCCGCGCTGCCCTCTGTTCCTCGCGAAGAGCGGCAATCCCATCCTGGGCTTTTTTCAAGGCGTTGCGATTCGCCACGGTATTGGATTTTTCAAGCTTTCGCTTCGCTTGATCACGCGCCCGCATCTCACGTTTGATGGCGGTCGAATACTTCTTCACGTCCCGCCCAAGCTTGCGAATTTCCCGGTCCAGGGCCTTGAATTCCCGCTTGACGGTGGAAACCAAACCACGTCGAGCCTGGTTAAAATTCTTCTCTGCCTGTTTGATGGCTTTAGTCATCACGCGCTCCTGAGTCGCAAATATGCCCGTTCAGTCTAGGCGATTGACGGTAACATTCAAGCAAATCATGCATATTTATCGATTAGAACAAACAGCAAATGGCTAAACCGAGAAGAGTCCCAGCCATACCCCAACTGGATCGAGAAAATGGACTATTGGCGCAGGATCTTGTCCATGGACTTGCCTTTGGCAAGCTCATCCACCAGTTTGTCCAGATAGCGAATCTTCTGCATCAGAGGGTCTTCCACCTCTTCCACCCGAACGCCGCAGACAACACCCTTGATTAGCGAGGCATTGGGATTCAGCCCCGGAGCTTCGGCAAAGAAGTGGTCAAAGCTCTTTTCCTGCTCGAGCTGCTGTTTGAGCCCTGATTGCTCATACCCGGTCAGCCAGCAGATAACTTGATCCACCTCTTCCTGGGTACGCCCTTTTTTCTCCGCCTTCTGAACGTAATGGGGATAGACCTTGGCAAAAGACATATCGAATATGGGGTGCCTGGACATGGTCATTCCTCCCGTGGCTTGGCAACGGCAAGGCAATAGGCCTGTGATTGACGGCGCGACAGCGTGGAAAATTCCTCAAGGACCAGGCCTGCGGTCTCCATCTGCTTTCGGAAGTCCGATTCATAGGTGACCCGGCCGAAATCGATGCTGGTGAGCCGTTTCAGCATGGGCTTCAGCCACTCCATCAGACGTGACGGCCGGGTCTGTATGGTCTGTGTGAAGTATAGTCGGCCGTTGGGCTTGAGGAGCGACAGACAATGTCGCAAGGCGGCTTCGGGGTCGGGCAGGAGCATGAAGCTGGCGGAGAAATAAACCGCGTCATAGGGTCCGCCCTGGTGGTCATAAATGGACTCCAGCCTCACCTCGACCCGGTCGGCCACCGTTGAATTGGCCAGCCGGCGGCGGGCGCGCTCGACATAGTCGGCATCGACGTCCACACCCCTCACCCACATCCGCTTGTCCCGGAGCAACTCGGCATTGGCCAGCAAGGCGCCGGCGGTGCCAATACCCACGTCCAGCAACTCGCATTCCTCGGGCAGGCGCTCAATCACGGCGCGGTACCAGCGCGCGGTCAGGCGGGGGAGCAGACAGTCGTAAAGCAGGCTTCTGATCATGCCGCACAGATTACACGCCAAGGCGGCGGGAGCCCAGGCAAAAAAAGGGCCCGACCATGATGGCCGAGCCCTTCGCTGATTGCTTAGCTGGGATTAGGCGATCAGACATCCGGCCCGAAATCGACGGTGCTTTCCTCGCCGGCAGTCACACTGCTGTTGTGCTTCTGGAGGAATTCGATGTCGTTGCCTTCTTCCGGATCATCCTGGTCCGCCTCGCAGGTAAAGGCGGCGCTATAGTCGGCCTCTTCCAAAAAGCCGACGGTGTACTCGAACTCACCGCTGTCATCATTGAGCGCCACCAGGGCGGAGGTCAGGGGTGGATTATCGCTGCCTTCGCTGCCGGCCTCGGCATCATGACCGGTGTAAACGTAAACCGCCGGCGAGCAGGCATCATCCGCCGCCCAGGCGTCGGCCACGGTGCCGCTGATGGAGCCCACGTCGACATTGTTCACCATACGCAGGGCCGGCTTGAGGATGTAATCCGGCTTGCCCTGGGGGTTGGTGACCGACTTGCGCAGATCGAAGTCGATGGTGAAATCCGCCGCACCCCCGGCCGGCACGGTGAAACCGGAGACCAGCTTGAGACCGGTTTCGGAGCCACTGGGCACGAACAGAGAATGCTGGCCACCATCCTCGAACTCGATGAAGGAATCCACGGTACCGGCCACGGCATTGACCTGCAGGCGAATCCACTCGTATTCCCCGGCCGGAACCGACTCACCCTCCAGCAAGGGCTCGCTGTCGTTGCCCTGCAGGGTGAGCAGGTCAATACTGCGGATCTCATCGAACTCAAAACTGATGCGCTGGCCGTCGGCGGGTTGAATCTCCACGCCGCTGAACTCCACCACCACCGCGGTGGCGTTATCCACCGGGGCATCGGTGATATCCAGGGACAGTGTCCCCGTTCCGTCGCTGGAGCTGCCGTCAAAACAGCCGGCCAGCATCAAGGTCCCCCCCGCGATCATGAGCAGATTACGCGTATGTCTGTTCATTGCGGGCTCCTTGCTTGGTCTGAGAAAAAATGGGGGGGGCGGGAGAATTCCACCCCCTCATGATGAATAACGGATCAATGCCGTTATCGTTGACCACGGAGCCGCAGGATTGAGCAGAATTCCTAGGTCTTTTTCGGCGTCACCCACATGGTGATGGTGGCGTGGACCACTTCCTCGCCGTTTTCGTCGCGGACGCTGACGGGGATGGGAACATCCTCGCCCTCGCCGAAGGCGGGCAGGGGATCGAGCTCGGCGGTGGCGGTGAGGTGGGTGGCGGCCTTTTTGAGGTAATCCACGGTCATGCCCTTGGGGATCCAGCGGTGGCTCGGGGGCAGGCTGGCCTCGATCATGACCCCGGCGGCCAGTTCGGCCATGTTGCAGATCGCAATGGCGTGGACCGTGCCGATGTGGTTCTGGACCCGCCGCCGCTTGCGGATGCGGACCCGGCAGAGGCCGGGCTCAAGCTCGAGGATGCGGGGACGGATGGTGGCGAAATACGGGGCAGTGTGGGCCACGACCCGGGAGAAAAGCCAGCGGCCACCAGGGTAGCGACTGAGCTTGCGCCAGGTGGTCAGGGTACCGTTCTGCTGACTCATCGTTTTTCACTCCCAGACTGAATTGACGGACCGCCCCTGCAAGGGAGGCGAACACCAGAATGCATGATCAAGGCCGCAAACCATAACACCCCCGGCGCCCACCGGGGCTGCGGCCCATAATCGTTAATTACAATCGAATCTATCCAAACTATTCATTGGAAACTATCGCAACTCTGGTCTATTACTTTAGGTCAGTTACAGCAGGAAACCGGACCATTGTCGGCGGTCAATGCGGACAGTGGCCGGGCGGCGCAGCCTGAAATGGCTGAGAGCGTCGCGTACAAAGACCCGGCTGGCGAGTCAGATGCCATGCCGTGACCCATTCAACCCGCAATTCCAAGGAGCGTGATCGTATGGCTGCCAACATGAAGGAAGCAGGGAAATGCCCCGTCTTTCACGGGGCCCAGACCACCAAGCGTGGCAAGGGCACGACCAACATTGACTGGTGGCCGAACCAGCTCAACCTGAGCATCCTCCACCAGCACACGGCGGAATCGAACCCGCTGGGCGAGAGATTCAATTACCGCGAGGAGTTCAAGAAACTGGACTACGAGGCCCTGAAGAAGGACCTCAAGGACCTGATGACCCAGTCGCAGGATTGGTGGCCGGCGGATTACGGCCACTATGGCGGTCTGTTCATCCGCATGAGCTGGCATGCGGCCGGGACCTACCGCAGTGGCGATGGCCGCGGCGGCGGTGCCACCGGCAACCAGCGTTTCGCCCCCATCAACAGCTGGCCGGATAACGGCAACCTGGACAAGGCCCATCGCCTACTTTGGCCCATCAAGCAGAAGTACGGCAACAAGATTTCCTGGGCGGATCTCCTCATCCTGGCCGGCAACGTGGCCTATGAGGCCATGGGCTTCAAGACCTTCGGCTTTGCCTGTGGCCGGGAAGACATCTGGGCGCCGGAAGAAGACATCTACTGGGGCGTGGAGAAAGAGTGGCTGGACAGCAAGCGCTACAGCGGCGAGCGTGAACTGGAAGAGCCCCTGGCCAATGTGCAGATGGGCCTGATCTATGTGAACCCGGAAGGCCCCGATGGTGAGCCGGATCCCAAGAAGGCTGCCCATGACATCCGCGAAACCTTCAAGCGCATGGCCATGGACGACTACGAGACCGTGGCGCTGGTCGCCGGCGGACACACGGTCGGCAAGGCCCACGGTGCCGCGCCGGACAGCAACCTGGGCCCGGAGCCCGAAGCCGCCCCCATGGAGCAGATGGGGCTCGGCTGGAAGAACAAGCACGGCAGCGGCAAGGGCGATGACACCATCACCAGTGGCCTGGAAGGCGCCTGGACCAAGGAGCCGACCCGCTGGGACATGGGCTACTTTGAGCTGCTGTTCAAGTACGACTGGGAACTGGAAAAAGGCCCCGGCGGCAAGAATCAGTGGAAGCCGAAGAATATCGAGGATGAGGACATGCTGCCCATGGCGCATGATGCTTCCAGGAAAGTACCGCCGATGATGCTGACCACGGACCTGTCCCTGAAGGAAGATCCCGAGTACCGCAAGATCTCGGAACATTTCCGGGACAATCCCAAGGAATTCGAGGATGCCTTCGCCCGGGCCTGGTTCAAGCTGTTGCACCGGGACCTTGGGCCCAAGTCCCGTTACCTGGGACCGGAGGTGCCGAAAGAAGACCTGATCTGGCAGGACCCGGTGCCGCCGGTGGATCACGAATTGATCGACGACAAGGATATCGAGGCGCTCAAGAAGGAGATCCTGGGCACGGGCCTGTCCATCCCGCAACTGGTGAAGACGGCCTGGGGCTCGGCCGCCACATTCCGTGGCTCCGACATGCGTGGCGGCGCCAATGGCGCACGGATTCGCCTGGCGCCTCAGAAAGACTGGGAGGCCAATGAACCGGCCGAGCTGAAAAAGGTGCTGGATGCCCTGGAAGGCATTCAGAAGTCCTTCAATGACGGTGCGGGCGGCAACAAGAAGGTCTCGTTGGCCGACCTGATCGTGCTGGGTGGCAATGCCGCCATTGAAGAAGCCGCCAAGAAGGCCGGGCACAAGATCAGCATTCCCTTCCATCCGGGCCGAACTGATGCCAGTGCCGAACAGACGGATGCGGAATCCTTCGAGGTGCTTGAGCCGGTTGCCGACCCCTTCCGCAACTATCTCAAGAAGCGCTACACCGTGCCGGCGGAGGAGCTCATGCTGGACAAGGCCCATCTGCTGACGCTGACCGCCCCGGAAATGACCGTACTGGTGGGTGGCATGCGTGTACTGGGCGCCAACACGGGTGATTCCCAGCACGGTGTTTTCACCGACCGGCCCGGTGAGCTGACAAACGACTTCTTCGTCAATCTCCTGGACATGGGCACGGAATGGAAGCCGACCTCAAAAGAGGCCGAGACCTTTGAAGGGGTCGACAGAGGGACCGGCCAGAAGAAATGGACGGGAACCCGCGTGGATCTGGTCTTTGGCTCCAATTCCCAATTGCGGGCGCTTTCCGAGGTCTATGCCCAGTCCGATGCCAGCGAGAAGTTCGTCAAGGACTTTGCGGCTGCCTGGAACAAGGTGATGAATATGGATCGTTTTGATCTGGAGTCATAAGCCGTTGGGACAGGCTTTCAGGAGCCAAACGCCCGGGGGTGCGGCCGGCAACGGCTGCGCCCCTTTTTTCTGGATGAGCGGTGCCGCTCCGCAGCGCTCTGCAAGACAGTTGATTGATCGTGACTCTCGGCGGAGAGACAATACCCGCATGGGAATTGGCTGGAGGTAGAGATGGCCGGAGGCTGGGCAAAAGACGACGCGGTGCAGGAGCAGATCGATGCCTCGGTGGAGGATGCCCTGGCTCGGGCCCGCAGCCGCATGCCCAAGGGCGAGAGCCTGAGTGAGTGCGAGGAATGCGAGGCTCCCATTCCCGAAGCACGCCGCCGAGCCCTGCCCGGCGTGCGCCTGTGCGTCCCCTGCCAGAGCGAACGCGACGAGGGCGAAAAAAAGCAATTCGCCGGCTACAACCGTCGTGGCAGCAAGGACAGCCAGCTTCGTTGAAAAACCGCTGGGCTGTCCCACCCGCTCGGGAAAGCAAGAATCTGCAGCCCCCGTCCCTTCAGCGGTGCCCTGCTGCTAGACTGAGCCATGGAAGTCGAAGGCCGAATCGGCCTTCCAGAGGAGGGTGCCTGCCAAATGCATTTCTTGGATGCCAGCATGGCGGGAGACACCTTCCTCGCCGGCGATTACTCGGTGCCGCTGGTGCTGCTCTCCCTGCTGATTGCGATCATGGCCGCTTTCGCCAGCATCAGTCACGTGGACCTCATGCGAGCCACCCGGTCTGCACGGGCCCGTCTCGGCTGGCATCTCAACGGTGCCCTGGCCCTGGGGCTTGGGGTGTGGACGATGCACTTTACCGGCATGGTGGCCTTCCGCCTGCCGGTGGCAATCGAATACCACGCCTTGCTGACCCTCGTTTCGGTCTTCCCGGCCGTCCTGGCAGCCTACCTTGCGCTTGACGTCATTTCCCGCCCCCGCCCCAGCTTCCGGGCGATCCTGTTGGGGGGCGCACTAATGGGCCTGGGCATTGGCGGCATGCACTACATCGGCATGGCCGCCATGGTAATGGAGGCGGCCATGGCCTACCGGCCCGGGCTGGTATTGCTGTCCCTGCTGGTTGCGGTGGTGATGTCCAGCCTGGCGCTGGCGATTCCGCGAGTGATGGGTAAATTCCTTCACGAGCACCAACTGTACCAACCCCTTGGCTTCAAGCTGGCGAGCGCAACCCTCATGGGCCTGGCCATTTCCAGTCTGCACTATGTTGCCATGGCCGCGACCCGTTTTCCGGCGGGGCACAGCCACGAAGTGGCACTACCCGGCCCCACACTGAACCCGGATCTCGTCGCCAGCCTCGCCGTTGGCAGCAGCCTGTTCATCCTGATCACCTCGACGGTCACTGCCAGTCTGCGACAACGGGTGGAACTGGCGCGATTGGAAGCCGAATCAGCCCGACTTCAGGCCCTGGAGCTGGACGAGCGCTTTACCAAAATCGCCTCCCGTCTGCCTGGGGTGGTGTACCAGTTTCGGATGGCCCCCGATGGCCAGTTGTCCTTCCCTTATGCCAGCGAGGCCATCCGGGATATCTACGGGGTCCCCCCTGAAGCGGTCAGAGAGAACGCCGACCCCATTACCAGGATTATTCATCCGGATGACCTTGAAGGGCTGCTGCAGTCCATCCAGGAATCGGCAGAAACAATGTCCACCTGGGGACACGAGTACCGAGTCATACACCCGGAGCATGGCGAACGCTGGCTCCAGGGTAATGCCTTGCCGGAAAAGGCCGCTGATGGTGCCGTGATATGGAATGGCTTCATAACCGATATCACTGAACAGAAGCAGTCACAGGAGAAAATTCACCAACTGGCCTTCTATGATGACCTTACCGGGCTACCCAACCGTCGCCTGCTGGACTATCGAATGGGCTTGGTCCAGGCCGCCTCCAGCCGCCTGAGAAGCTATGGGGCGATCCTTTTCATCGATCTGGATGACTTCAAGCGGCTGAATGACACCATGGGGCATTCCGTGGGCGATGAACTGCTCAAGACGCTTGCCCGAAGACTGGAGGGGCGCACCCGCTCGGTGGATACCGTGGCTCGCCTGGGCGGGGACGAGTTTGTCGTCATTCTTGACCGCCTGGGCAATAAAGAGAACGAAGCCGCCCAGCGCGCCGGCCTGGTTGCCGAGGACATCCAGGCAATCATTACCCAACCTGTTAACTTACCTCAACACGAACACCGCTGTGCCGCCAGCATCGGCATCACCCTGTTTCAGGGGGACGTTGACAGTCGGGAAGAACTGCTCCGGCGTGCCGATACCGCGATGTACCAGGCCAAGGCAGATGGCCGAAATTCCATTCGATTCTATAACCCTGAATTGCAGCGGCGGATGGAGCGCCAGTTTCGGATGGAAGCCGAGATTCGCCAGGCCATTGATAGCGATCAGTTCTTCCTCCATCTGCAGAAGCAGGTGGGTGGCAATGGCAAGCTAATTGGGGCAGAAGCACTGCTTCGGTGGAACAATCCTTCCCTGGGCATGGTCTCACCCATGGAATTCATTCCAGTGGCCGAGGAAACCGGCTTGATACTGCCACTGGGGAATTGGGTGCTGGAAAATGCTTGTCGCATACTGAAGGACTGGGAACAGGAAGCGGCGACCGCGGACCTGAGTTTGTCCATCAATGTCAGCGCCAGACAGTTCCACCAGAAAGATTTTGTCAGACAGGTTCAGCGTGCAATTGATGAGCATAAGGTATCCCCTGACCGGCTGAAGCTGGAGCTGACTGAATCCCTGGTGCTCGAGGACATTGAAGACAGCATGGACAAAATGGAGCAGCTCCACGCCCTAGGACTGCATTTCTCCATGGATGACTTTGGTACCGGCTATTCCTCCATGGCTTATCTCTCCCGGCTGCCCTTCGATGAAGTGAAGATTGACAAATCCTTTGTCCAGAATGCGGCTCGCGATCGAAACCAGCGGGACTGGGTGATCATCGAAGCCATCATCGGCCTGGCCAGCAACCTCAACATGCGTGTGGTCGCAGAGGGTGTGGAGACACAAACCCAGCAGAGCTATCTGTGCCATCTCGGCTGCCGCTGCTTCCAGGGCTACTTCTATGGCCGACCCAAACCAGTTGAAGAATTCAATGTAGCAATCAAGTCCCAGTTCCATGGCACGGAGTCATCATGAAGCAGTCAACCCCGCCGGCCATTGAGGTCAAGGACCTGTCCAAAACCTATGAGGGTGGGTTCCAGGCCCTGTCAGAGGTCAACCTGAATATCGAGCATGGTGAGATCTTCGCCTTGCTGGGCCCCAATGGGGCGGGCAAGACCACGCTGATCAGCATCCTTTGCGGCCTGGTCACACGAAGCAGTGGAGAAATCCGCATTGGGGGCCATGACATCATTCGTGACTATCGGTCCGCTCGCCAACTGGTGGGCCTGGTACCCCAGGAGCTGGCTACCGACTCCTTCGAATCGGTCTGGGACACGGTGAGCTTCAGCCGCGGCCTGTTCGGGCTCAAGCGCAACGATGCTGTGGTCGCGGGGGTACTCAGGGACCTGTCACTTTATGACAAGCGTGACAAGCAGATCCGGACTCTGTCGGGTGGCATGAAGCGGCGGGTGATGATCGCCAAGGCCCTGGCCCATGAACCCCGCATACTCTTTCTGGATGAGCCCACCGCCGGCGTAGATGTGGAACTGCGCCAGGACATGTGGAATCTGGTCCGGGGCCTCCAGCACAACGGCGTGACCATTATTCTTACCACCCACTACATCGAAGAAGCCGAACAAATGGCCGAGCGGGTCGGGGTCATCAATCACGGACGTTTGCTTTTGGTGGAAGAGACCAGTCAGCTCATGCGAAAGCTGGGGCGGAAACAGCTTACTATCGAGCTGGGCCAGTCGATCAAGCAGGTGCCAGATCAGTTGAATGGTTATCGCCTATCGCTCATCAACGACGGCAGTGCCCTCATCTATGACTATGCCGATGAGTTCAAGGAGAGCGGAATTGCCGACCTGCTGCGCCGCCTCAACCAGGCGGGCATCGTGATCAATGACCTGCACACTGACCAGAGTTCCCTGGAAGACATCTTTCTCGATTTGCTGAAGGATCGACAATGATTCGCAATCCCCGGGCCATTCTGGCCATCTATCTCTTCGAGATGAACCGTACCCGCCGCACGCTGATGCAAAGCATCGTCGCGCCGGTGATCAGCACCTCACTGTATTTCGTTGTTTTTGGAGCGGCCATCGGTTCACGCATCGATGAAATCGGCGGGGTCAGCTACGGGGCGTTTATCGTGCCGGGGCTGATCATGCTGATGTTGCTGACCCAGAGTGTTTCCAACGCCGCCTTCGGTATCTACTTTCCACGCTTTACCGGCACCATCTACGAGATCCTCTCGGCGCCGGCATCGTATCTGGAAGTCATGCTGGGCTATGTGGGCGCCGCGGCCACCAAGTCCATCATTCTTGGGCTGATAATCCTGGGCACGGCCTGGTTCTTCGTGCCCCTGGAGATCGCCCACCCCCTCCTGATGCTGTTGTTCCTGGTACTGACGGCATTTACCTTCAGTCTCCTGGGTTTCATACTCGGCATCTGGTCGGAAGGATTTGAGCAACTACAGTTCGTGCCGCTACTGGTGGTCACGCCCCTGACCTTTCTGGGTGGCACCTTCTATTCCCTGGATGTGCTGCCCCCGGTCTGGCAGACCGTTTCCCTGTTCAATCCGGTGGTTTATCTGGTCAGCGGATTCCGTTGGAGCTTCTACGAAGTGGCCGACGTCCATGTCGCCATCAGTTTCGCGGTGATCCTGGCGTTTCTGGCCATCTGCATTGCCCTGGTGGCCTGGATATTCCGAAGCGGGTATCGTCTCAAACCCTGAATTGGACGAAATTTGATCAACATCAATTATGGAACCTCTAGAGGTTCCCTATTCTCCGCGCCATGGGTGTATGGTGGCGTGAAACGATTGCGCGAGGTTTGAACATGAGCAAGGAAAAAATCCTGGACCAGTTGCTGGACAAAGCCTTCTTCAAGGGAATGGACGAGGCTGACCTGAAATTTCTGGCCGAGAATGCCTCCAGCCGTAACCTCAAGGAAGACGAGGTCCTGTTCCGCCATGGCAACCGGGCCGACAGTTTTTTCCTGGTCACGGGCGGTCGCATCAGCCTTGAGGTGGCTGCCATCGAAGGCCCACCCCTTGAGCTGCAGAACGTGGGCGAGGGCGCCATCATCGGCTGGTCCTGGCTGATCCCGCCCTATCGCTGGCATTTCCAGGCTCGGGCGGAAGAAGACAGCAGCGTCATCCGCTTCGATGGCGATGTCATCTTCGAGCGCTGCGAGAAGGACCCGGATTTTGGCTACGAAATGCTCAAGCGCTTCGCCGGCCTGATGTCGGAACGGGTCAGCTCGGCCCGGGAAAAGATGATGCAGGAGTGGAATCCGCCGGGATTTGCCTGAAACGGCTCGAAGCCTTCAAGGCCTACCTGTCAGCCCGCCGCAGGAGCGGATTCATCCGCGATCGGGGAATCGACGACCCTAGAATCGCGGATGAATCCGCTCCTACATATCTGCCTGCGCGGCCGGCTCTCCCGGCCTCGTCCGTACACGGGCACCCTGATTGCTCTAGAATGCTCTCCTTTGGAACGGACCCCCAACCCCGGGAGCATCCCATGCCACGCATTGTTGCCGCCCTTTTCGCCCTCAGCCTGGCCGCTGCCGCCCTGCCCGCCTGCGCGGCCGACAACGCCGCCCAGGCTGATCCGGGACAGGCGGAACACTACGTCCTGGCCGGACAACTGCTGGACCCGAAGACCGGCGATGTGCGGGACGACCAGCTGATCGGCATTGCCGAAGGGCGGATCGTCTCCGTCAGCCCGCGTGACGCCGTTGAGCTGGACGAGGACGGCAAGGTCATCGACCTGAGCGACCGATTCGTCCTGCCCGGGCTGATCGACACCCATGTCCATCTGACCAACGATGCCAGCGTTCAGGGCCACGCCCGCCTGGGGCGGGGCAGCCATCGGGCCGCGCTTTACGGGGTCAGAGCGGCGAGAAAGAATTTGGAGGCAGGCTTTACCACCGTGCGCAATCTCGGTGCGCCAGCCTTCGCCGATATTGCTATTCGTGATGCCATCGAAGCCGGCGACTTCCCCGGCCCGCGCATGCGCGTGGCCGGCCAGTCCCTTGGCATGACCGGGGGCCATTGCGACAGCACACTGCTGCCACCGGACTTCGAACATCGCGGTGGTGGTGTGGCCGACGGGCCCTGGGCCGCCCGTGAGCAGGTTCGCAAGAATCTCAAGTATGGCGCCGACACCATCAAGTTCTGCGCCACCGGCGGGGTCATGTCCAAGGGCACCGCCACCGGCGCACGCCAGTACACCCTGGAAGAAATGGAAGCCATCGTTGACGAGGCCCATGCCCTTGGCATGCGGGTGGCCGCCCATGCCCACGGCGATGCCGGCATCAAGCTGGCCATCAAGGCCGGGGTGGATTCGGTGGAACATGCCAGCCTGATTTCCGATGAAAGCATTGCCCTGGCGCGCCGCAACGGAACGGCCCTGTCCATGGACGTCTATGTCTCCGACTACATCCTGGGCATGGGCGAGGAAGTGGGCATGCTGGAGGAAAGTCTCGAAAAGGAGCGGGAAATCGGACAGGCCCAGCGGGACAGTCTGCGTCGGGCCCATGAAGCCGGGGTTCGAATCGTCTTTGGCAGTGATGCCGGCGTCTATCCCCATGGTCAGAACGGCAAGCAGTTTGCCCGCATGGTGGAAGCCGGCATGAGTCCCCTGGAGGCCATCCAGGCCGCCACCATCCACGCCGCCGACCTCCTGGACTGGTCCGATGAAATCGGTCGTATCGAACCCGGTTTTCATGCCGACTTCATTGCCGTGGACGGCAGCCCCCTGGACGATGTCACCCGACTGGAATCGGTTCGCTTCGTGATGAAGGCCGGCGAAATCCACAAGCGCTAAAACATTTGCTGACGTGAATCATGAGGCTGATCTATCGCCTGCACCGCTGGATCGCCCTGGGCCTGGGCGCCCTGTTCGTGCTCATTGGACTGAGCGGCAGCCTGGTCGTGTATCAAAGCGAACTGGACCGGGTTCTCAATCCTGAGCTGTTACGCGGCAGTGGCGCCGCAGAACCAGTCAGTGCCGAGCAGGCCCTGGGGGCGGTGGAGGCTGTCGCCGGAGACGATGAGGCGGTGACCTTCCTGTCCCTGCCTTCGGCTAGCCAGGACGTCTTCCGGGTCTATATCGGCACCCCGGAGCGCATTTTCGATCGTCTGGCAACGGTAGACCCGGCCTCAGGCGAGCTCATGGGCATCCGGCCCGTGGGCGAGGGCCTGATGCGCTTCATCCATGTACTCCATTTTCAACTGCACCTGGGCAGTCAGGGTCAGACCGTGGTGGGCTTGCTGGGCCTCTGCCTGCTCTTTTCCCTGCTTACCGGCACCCTGATCTGGCACCGCCGCCGGCACACAGGCCGCCCTGCCCAAACCATCCATCATGGCCTGGGACTCTACGCCGGCCTGCCCCTGCTCCTGGTCGCGGTCAGCGGCATCCTGCTGGCCCTGCCCCAGTACACCCGGCCCATGGTGGAGACTGTCTCGCCCCTGTCAGGGCTGGACCTGCACCACCACTCTCTGGTGGCGGACAATGGGCGAGACATTGGCCTCGAGCAGGCCATGGATCTGGCACAAGCCACGATGCCGGACGGCGATGTCCGCAGCATTGGGCTGCCCCGCGGCCCCGAGGGGGTCTACCGCATCACGGTACGGGAAGGGGAAGCTGCCGGATGGCTGCCAGGCAGCGGTCACGTGGTGCTGGACCGCTACAGCGGCAAGATGCTGGCGGAACGACACTGGAGCGATGCCAGCGGCGGTGACCGCTTCATGACTGCCTTGCGCGCCATCCACGGCGGCAACTTTCTGGGTGGCTGGGGCAAGGCCCTGGTGGCCCTGATCGGCATGCTGCCCCTGCTGCTCTATCTCACCGGGATTCGGCTGTGGCTGAGACGTCGCACCATCGGGCAATGATTTCATGCAATTGCTGCAAGCCGTCGGTGAGTGCCGCCGGGCCGGGCTGCAGGATATTCACGGATTTGATTTCGTGCAGCTCATTGTCACGGACCGCCGGGATGCGATCGAAGCCCGGCCGTTCACAAACCTTCTCGGGGCGGAATTTCTTGCCGCACCAGGAACCGATGATGATATCCGGCTGACGCTCGATGACCGTTTCGTAGTCCGGGATGATCCGGTTCTTGCCCAGGGCCTCTTCCTTGAGTTCGGGAAAGCAATCCTCGCCGCCGGCGATTTCAACCAGTTCCGAGACCCAGCGAATACCGGAGAGCATGGGCTCATCCCATTCCTCGAAATACACCCGAGGTGTTTTCGGCAAGGCCGCCGCCTGGGCACGAATCTTTTCCACTCCGCCGCGCAGCTCATCTACCAGAGCCCGGGTCTTTTCCTGGCAACCGATCATGCCCCCCAGCATGGAGATCATTCGGAAAATCTCGTCCACGCTGCGGTGATTGAAGATATGGACCTCCACGCCATGCCGAATGAGCTCGGTGGCGATCTCCGCCTGCAGATCGGAGAAGCCGAGAACCAGATCCGGCTCAAGATCCAGAATCTTGTCGATCTTGGCGCTGAGAAAGGCCGAAACCTTGGGCTTTTCCTTGCGTGCCCGGGCCGGGCGCACGGTAAAGCCCGAGATCCCCACGATGCGCCAGTCCTCTTCCAGCAGATAGAGGGTCTCGGTGGGTTCCTCGGTCAAGCAAACGATACGTTCGGGATAATCACTCATGGGCCCATGATAAGGATTACAGCCGTCAATGCCAGAGCCGGGAAAGCGAAGCACATGCTTCCCGCCTCAAGAGTCGATATGATGGCGACTGATGCTTGGCGGATTCCATGGCGCGGAGGCAGGCCCCCATGAAGCAGCTCAACCCCGGCTCCCGATTCACCCAGTGGTTGTGGACTGTGCAGATCCAGGATCTGCCCAGCCGCAAGATGGCCTGGATGGTGCGGATTGCACGGGTGATTCATGCCGGCATGCGCGACGCCTCCATTGGGCAGATCAATCTGCGGGCCATGAGCCTGGTCTATACCTCGCTGCTCTCCATCGTGCCTCTGCTGGCCTTCAGCTTTTCGGTGCTCAAGGGCTTCGGCGTGCACAACCAGCTGGAGCCGGTGCTTCAAAGAACCCTGGAGCCCCTGGGGCCCAGGGCCGACGAAGTCACCCAGAACATCATGGACTTCGTGGACAACATTCAGGTGGGCATCCTCGGCTCGGTGGGCCTGCTGCTGCTGGTGTATGTGGTCTACTCCCTGTTGCAGAAAATCGAAGCGGCCCTGAATGAATCCTGGAACATTCGGCGCCAGCGGGGCATGGCGGAGAAGTTCAGCAATTATCTCAGTGTCGTGCTGGTGGGCCCGGTGCTGGTGTTCTCGGCGGTGGGTGTCACCGCCACCTTCTCCAGCCACACCCTGGTCCAGCGGATATCGGAGGTGGAGCCCTTCGGGACCTTGATGGTCTGGTTCAGCACCCTGATGCCCTATTTGCTGGTGGTGGCCGCCTTTACCTTCATCTATGTCTTTGTCCCCAACACCCGGGTCAAGCTCAAGGCCGCTCTCACCGGCGCCGTCATTGCCGGCCTGGCCTGGCAGACCACCGGCTGGGCATTTGCCCAGGTCATCGCCACCTCGGCCCGCTACACCGCCATCTATTCCGGCTTCGCGGGTCTGCTGTTCTTCATCATCTGGCTCTATCTGAGCTGGCTCATTCTGCTGTTCGGCGGCAAGATCGCTTTCTATATCCAGAATCCCCAGTTCGTCACCCGACTGCCGCCGGCAACCGGCGCCACCCACCGAGAGAAAGAGGAGCTGGGCCTGGCGGTGATGTATCTCATTGCCCGCAGTTATCTGCGCGGTGAACGCCCCTGGACGTTCGAAACCCTCTGTCGAGAGTTGCATGTTCGCGGCGACGTGCTGGAAAGCGTGGTGGATCGACTGGAAATGGCCGGCCTGATCATTAGCACCGAGGGTTATCAGCCCGGCTTCCTGCCCGGCCAGGACCTGGCCCGGATGCGCTTGCAGAAGATCCTGGATGCCAGCCGCGGCTACCAGCAGAGCGATGATCCGGAAGCACAGATGCGCTCCCTCAAACCGGTCGGCGGGCTGATGAACAGCCTGGAAGGGGCCATGCGCGACCAATTGGGACAAAAGACCCTGCGTGACTTTGTGGAGGAAACAGAGGACAGCTAAACGCGGATGGCACTTGCGTAGTTTCGCCCTCTTACAGGGGCCGTCAGCATATCCCTACACGCCCCATCACGATCTGCTGATTACGCCAAAGCCGAGCCCTGCGTATCGTTATACCCACAGCGCGGGCATTGGCGGAAAGGGGGGAGTCAATGCCGGGGGCGTCGGCCAGGGACTGGCACGATCCCCGACCAGGATGGTCATCCGGCATGATGAATGCCATGCCCGCGCGACAGTCCAGGAGGGGCTGGGGCCGGTTCAGGCCGGCGGATCAGGGATGATCCAGAGTGGGCAACTCAGGCGCCCAGGATGGGCAACCCCGGGACGGGGTCTGGCAGGGAGGCCCAGCGACAACCAAGGCTCGCCAGGGAAGGTGTCGAGACGCCGCGAACAGAACTCAGGCTGTTCGCGGCGTTTTTTTTACTCCCAATCGAAGCGCGGCAGATCCATGAAGGCCTGGCGGAGATTGCGGGACCAGGCATCCTGCATGCGGCGCCAGAAGGGATCGTCTTCCTCAAAGCGCAGCCGGGGATCGAGGCGATGGCTGTCGGCCTGATAGAAGGCCAGTTCCACCGGCGGCCCGACGCTGAGATTGGAGCGCATACTGGAATCCAGGGAAACCAGGGCGCAACGGGCGGCCATTTCCAGACTCATGCCGCTTTCCACGATACGATCCAGGATGGGCTTGCCGTATTTGGTCTCTCCGGCCTGCAGAAAGGGCTTTTCCTCACTGACCCGGATGTAATTGCCTTCCGGGTAGATCAGATAGAGATTATGGCTTTCCTGGCCGATCTGGCCGGCCAGGATGAAGGTTGCCTTGGGCCGAAAGTCCGCCTGAGTGGCCCCTTCCGGGCCCCTCTGTACTCGCGTGCTGATGGCACCGATGTACTCGGCCACGTCTTCCAGATGATCGAGGCGGTTGATCGAGGTCTCGGCCTCGGAGTCATCGAGGTCACGCTGGATACGGCTGGTGACCGCCTGGGTGGTGGCCAGGTTGCCGGCCGAGAGCAGCACCATGCAACGATCGTCACTGGTGGGCAGCTCATGCATCTTGCTGTAGACGCTGACATCATCCACCCCGGCACTGGTGCGCGAGTCGGAGGCCACCAGGAAGCCGTTGTCGGTACGTATGGCTAGACAGTAAGTCATGACGGTGCCACGGGCCGGTCAGTCGCCGGCAATGGTCATTTCCTCGATCAGGAGCGAACCGGTGAGCACGCTGGCGCGGTGGTCCACATCATCACCGGCGGCGACGATGCCACGAAGCATGTCCTTGAGATTACCCGCGACGGTGATTTCCTCCACCGGATGGACGATCTCGCCCTGCTCCACCCAGAATCCGGCCGCGCCACGAGAGTAATCCCCCGTCACGCCGTTGATTCCCTGCCCCATCAGCTCGGTAAGCAGAAGGCCGGTATCCATCTCCCGCAGCATTTCCTCAAAACCGCGGCTGGGCCCGACCAGGGAGAGATTGTGGACGCCGCCGGCATTGCCGGTGCTCTCCAGCCCCAGTTGACGGGCACTGTAGCTGTCCAGCACATAGCGGGACAGGCGCCCGGATTCGACCAGAGGATTATCCTTCAGGGCCACGCCTTCGCCGTCGAAGGGGGAACTGCCGAGAGCCCTCGGCAAATGGGGATACTCCACCAGACCCAGCCACTCCGGCAGGACCTGATTACCCACGGCATCCAGAAGCCAGGAGGCCCGACGATACTGGGAGGGCCCGGAAGCCGCGCCCACCAGAGTGGCGATCAGCCCCCGCGCCAGCGGCGCGGGGAACAGTACCGGCGCCTTGCGGGTGCTGAGTCGACGGGCACCCAGGCGGCGGACGGTTCGCTCCCCGGCCCGGCGTCCCACGGCCTCGGGTGATTCCAGGGCAGAGGAAAGCCGGGCCGAGGAATACCAGAAATCCCGCTGCATGCCCTGCTCGTCCCGAGCGAGAACACTACAGCTGATGCTGTGATTGGTGCCCTCGTAGCTGCCGAGAAAGCCATGACTGTTGCCACAGACCCGGACGCCGTGGTGAGTATCCACGCTGGCACCATCGGAGTTATCGATGCGACGGTCGAAATCCCGGGCGGCCTGCTCACAGCGCTGGGCCAGGTCGATGGCCATTTCCGGGGACAGGGCCCAGGGGTGACAGAGATCCAGATCCGGCCAGTCCCGCGCCAGGCGCTCGGCGGGCGGCAGGCCGGCATGGGGATCGGCCTGGGTAAAACGGGCGATGTCGCAGGCCTTGGCCACCATTTCCCGGATGGCCCGGTCGCTCAGGTCGGAAGTGTTGGCGGCCCCCTTCTGCTGGCCGAAATAGACGGTGATTCCGATCCCCCGGTCCTGACGGTATTCCAGGGTCTCCACCTCACCCAGGCGGACACTCACGCCCAGGCCGGTATCCACACTGGCGCCACTTTCCGCGCCATCGGCACCCCGGCGCCGGGCCTCGGCCAGGGCCTGATCGACGGCGGCCTCGAGGTCCTGGCGACCCAGGGAACTTGTGACCTCGGCGGTCTCGGACATGAATCGACTCCGCTTGCTGGGCTGCAAAGAGTCGGGATTCTAACAGAGCCGGACAGGAATGGATGAATCGGCCCGGGCCTAGGCGGACCGCTCCGCCTCCACGACCTCGTGAATGTAGCGCAGCTTGGCCACCACGCTGTCATTGAGCACATAGGGATAGGCATCCCGCATGCCCATGCTTCGGTTCATGAGGTTAATGTTGATGCTGACCCGACTCCAGACCCGGATCAGCTCATCAAAGTCCCTCGGGAGACTGACCCCCATGTCCAGGGCATGGGCGGTTTCCAGGGCATCGGTGATCTGCAGATAATGCCCCCAGCACTCGGCCCAGTCCTCCCAGGGATGGGCCGCGGCATAGGCACTGATGTAGTGCTGCTGCCAGTTTGCCGGTGGCCCCTGCTGATAATGGCGGCGCAGGGAAGACTGGTAATCCTGACGCTCGTCACCAAAGACCTCGCGAAAACCGGCCAATCGCCCGCCTTCCAGAATCAGTCGATCCCAGAAATAGTGACCGATCTCGTGGCGGAAGTGCCCCAGCAGGGTGCGGGAGGCCTCATTCAATTGCTGACGCAATGCCTCGCGGGCCGCATCATCGGCTTCGATGATATTGATGGTGATCAGGCCCTTTGCATGGCCGGTGAACACCTTGCCGCCGGACCAGGATGAGTCAACGAATTCCTGGGTCGGCTGCTGGTCTTCCATGAAGGCGAAGGCCAGGCCAGTGTGCGGATCATCCCGCTTGGCGAGAAAGGGCAGACCCAGGCGGAGCAGATCGTAAATGACCCGGCGCTTCTCGCGCTCCACATTGAGCCATTTGTCACGGTTACCGGGCCGGTCCAGATTGGGGATGATGCGATTCATGCGGCAGGCCACGCAGTAACGCTCACCATTATCACTGACCACCATCCAGTTGCAGACATTTTGCTCACTGTAGTTGCGGCAGCGGTGATACTCCCCCATCTCGCCCTCGGGAGTGTGGGCCCGCCAGAGATCGTTGCCTCCTGGCAGGGGCTCGAGCGCCGCCTGTGTAAGACGCTCCGGCAGGAAACCCAGGCGCCGGCCACAGGCCAGACATTGGTCATTTTCGAAATAGACCGGGTTGCCGCAAGCGCAACGGTAGATGTTCATGCCGCCCTATCCAGCAGGAAGTAGGTGTTGGCAATCTCAGCATGGAGTCGGCTCAGCTCCACCTGCAAGTCGTCCAGGAATTCATGCAGACCGGACTCCGCCAATTCCGGTACATTGGCTTCCTGGATCCGGCGCTTCATGCGCGTGACGCTGCGCAAGGGTCCATCATTCCGTGGCAGATCATGCAGACAGGCCTCCACCTCGCTCATGCAATGGAGCAGTGCCCGTGGCAATTTCGGGTCCTGAAGCAGATACCGCAAGACGTCCGAACCCCGCACCCTGACCCGTACATTGCGCCGATACATCTGATAGGCGGTCAGGGACTTGAGCACGCTCATCCACTGGATGTTTTCAAAAGGCGTGAGATCCTCCGCCCGGTGGGGCAGGAGATCTTCTGAACGCACGTCCAGGATGCGGGTCCCCATGTCCGCTCGTTCCAGATTACGACCGATGCGGATGAACTCATAGGCTTCGTCATGGCTCATGGTGCCGGCCAACAGGCCGGTGAGTTGCTGGCAGCGCTGAATCACGCCGCGCAGAAAATCGTAGCGCTTGCGCTTGGCAATGCCACCCTTGAGTTCCTGACGGGCATGGAGGTAGAGATCGTTGACCTGCTCCCAGCCTTCCCGGGGGACCAGGTCGCGAGTGGAGCGCAGATTCTCACGGGCCATGAACAAGGCGCTGAGAATGGAGCCCGGGTTACGCCGGTCGGCAATGATGAAGCGAGTGACATTTCGCTCATCCATCTCATCACCGAACAGCTTGGCAAAGGGCGCTTCGCTGCCGGTGATAGCGATCAGGGGCTCCCAGCCCAATTCCACCGACCGGGGCAGGTCCATAATCAAATTGGAATGGACGTTGACCAAACGCGCCAGGTCCTCCGCTCTTTCCATGTAACGGGCAGTCCAGTAAAGGCTTTCGGCCACTCTCGACAACATGACTCAGCCCCCTATCGTCTTCTTGGCGGTATCAACAATCCAGGTATCCTTGCTGCCGCCCCCCTGGGATGAGTTCACCACATAGGAACCTGACTTGAGAGCCACCCGGGTAAGCCCCCCTGTGGTGATATTGGTTTCCTGTCCGCTGAGAATGAAGGGACGCAGATCCACGTGCCGGGGCGCCACCTTGCCATGACCATCGATGGTTGGGGTGGTGGAAAGCTGGATCAAGGGCTGGGCAATGAAGTTGCGAGGGTTGCGGCGGATCTGTTCGGCGAAATCCTCCCGCTCCTTACGACTGGCCTGCGGCCCCATGAGCATGCCGTAGCCACCCGATTCGTTGGCCGGCTTGACCACCAGCTTGTCCAGGTTATCGAGGACATACTCGCACTGCTTTTCATCATGGCAGACATAGGTGGGAACATTGTGCAGGATGGGCTCCTGATCCAGGTAGTAACGGATCATGTCCGGCACATAGGCATAGACCACCTTGTCATCCGCCACACCCGCACCCGGTGCATTGGCCAGGGCCACATTGCCGGCCCGCCAGGCGCGCATCAGCCCGGGCACACCCAATACCGAGTCCGGGTTGAAGACTTCCGGGTCCAGGAAAAGATCATCAATGCGGCGGTAGATCACATCAACCCGGGTCAGCCCCTCCACGGTGCGCATGTAGACACAGTCATCCTCGGTCACCACCAGGTCTCGCCCCTCCACCAGTTCGGCACCCATCTGCTGAGCCAGATAGGCATGCTCGAAATAGGCGGAGTTGTAGATCCCCGGGGTCAGTACGGTAACCACGGGATAGTCCTGGGGACGCGGTGACATGGAAGCCAGCATGTCGAATAGCTGGGCAGGATAATCATCCACCGGGAGAATGTTCTGATGCTCGAAAATCTCGGGGAAGGTGCGTTTCATGACATGCCGGTTCTCCAGCATGTAGGAAACGCCGGAGGGCACTCTCAGATTGTCTTCAAGCACATAGAAACGCCCATCATTGTCCCGGATCAGGTCACTGCCGCAGATGTGGGCCCAGATGCCCAGCGGTGGCTCCACCCCCACGCATTCGGCCCGGAAATTACCGGAGGTCTTGAGGATCTCTTCGGGGAAGACCTTGTCCTTGACGATGCGCTGTTCATGATAAATATCATTGATGAAAAGATTCAGAGCCTGAACGCGCTGGGCCAGGCCGGCCTCGGTCTTTTGCCATTCCCGGGCCGGGATGATGCGCGGGATGATGTCGAAGGGCCAGGCCCGGTCAATGCTGCCACCCTCGGTGTAGACGGTGAAGGTAATCCCCATCACCAGGATGGCCAGCTCCGCGGCATCACGCCGTTCCATCAGCTCTTCATCGCTGAGCTGGCGGAGCCGCTTGCACAGCTCCCGGGCGGCGGCCCGGGGATGACCGGGGGAACTGATCAACTCATCATAGAATTTTCCGGGGTCGTACTGTTTCCAGTCGATTGGCATTGACGGTACTTCCCTTGGCCAGAGACATGAAATGAAAAGCAACGCCTGATATAAGCTACGCCGATTGCCTCCCGGTTGGAACAGCGACTGGTCACCCCATCCCCGCCCAATGCTATGATTCCCCCGTCATCCGTGACGGCCACAGCCTGTCACGGGATCCCCGGACCAGATATTCAGGAGTTCACCATGCGCAAACTGATAGCAAGCATTGCCGTGGTCCTTGCCGCGGGCCTGGCTGCCTGCGAAGCGGAAGAGAGCGGCAATGCCGCACCGGCAGCGGATGCCGAACGCCCCATCGGGCTCGCCGTTCACGGCGGCGCCGGCACCATGGACCGCGACGCCATGAGCGAGGAACAGGAAGCGGAATACCACGCCGCCCTGGAGGCGGCCCTGGAAGCCGGCTACACCATTCTGGACAACGGCGGCGACAGCCTGGATGCAGTCCAGGCGGCCATCCGGGTACTGGAAGACAGCCCCCTGTTCAATGCCGGTCGTGGCTCGGTCTTCACCAGTGACGAGCGCATCGAAATGGATGCTGCCATCATGGACGGTCGCACCCGCAATGCCGGCGCCCTCACCGGCGTACGCACCATCCGCAACCCCATCGACCTGGCACGGGTGATCATGGATGAGTCCCCCCATGTGTTCTTTTCCGGCGAAGGCGCGGAAACCTACGGCCAGGAATTCGGCCTGGCCACCGAGGACCCTGAGTGGTTCGAGACCGAACACCGTCGCGAGGCACTCCATCGGGCCCAGGAACGGGAAGCCGAACAGGGTGAGGAATTCCGCAGTCAGCGCGAGAATGTCGAGTTCAACCTCGGGACCGTGGGTGCGGTCGCCCTGGATCGGCAGGGCAATGTGGCAGCCGGGACTTCGACCGGCGGCATGACCAACAAGCGCTTCGGCCGCATCGGTGACGTGCCCATCATCGGCTCCGGCACCTATGCCAACAACGAGACCGGCGCCTTCTCCGCCACCGGCCATGGCGAATACATCATGCGTGCCGTCACCCTGCATGACATTTCCTCGCTGATGGCCTACCGGGACAAGAGCGTGGAAGAAGCCGCCGATCATGTGGTCAACAGCAAGCTGGTGGAGATGGGCGGCAACGCCGGCGTGATTGCCATTGACGCCAAGGGCAACATCACCATGCCCTTCAACACCAGTGGCATGTACCGGGGCAGCGTGGACAATGAGGGCCGCGTCCACACTGCCATCTTTGCCGACGATGACTGACCCCCGGGGGACGGGCGGTGGCGACCGCCCGTCCCGCTCTCACCGCAAGCGCGAGGCCGAGGAGCGACAGACCCTGGGGATCCGCCTGGCCGAACTTCCGGACAGCACCCTCGACGAGCTGGGCCTGCCGGATGAGCTGCTTGCCGCCATCCGCCGCATCCGCCACATGCGACGTGGCGGTGGACTGCGCCGTGAACGTCAGCGTATCGGTACACTCATGCGCAAGCTGGATCCGGCGTCCATCGAAGCGGCGCTGCGCCAGCGTGAGGCGGATCAGCGAACGGCCGCACGCGCCTTTCATCGCCTGGAACGCCTGCGGGACGGGCTGATGGAGGGCGAGACCGAGGTGGAGGCCGAACTGAAAGGGCTGCTTGAGGCGGACGACTTCGCCGAAGCCAGTCGTCTGGCCCACCATGCCCGCCAGGAGGAGATCCACGGACAGCCGCCGGCGTCGGCTCGCACCCTGTTCCGGCTGCTGCGTGATCGACTCGCTTAAGCCGCATTACTCGCCCTGTTTACCGGATTTGCGTACAATAGACCGTTTTTAGCCCGGCCCGGCCGGCCCCCTTTGCGGGCGCCGCTGCCCGTCGGGCCTTTCGTGGTGATGTCATGGAAACAGGGAAGCAGGCATTGGTCGGGATCATCATGGGCTCCCAGTCGGACTGGGAAACCATGCGGCATGCGGTGGAAACCCTGGAGAAGCTGGGCGTGCCCTGCGAAACCCGGGTGGTCTCCGCCCACCGCACTCCGGATCTGCTGTTCGAATACTGCGCCGAGGCCCGGGATCGCGGCCTGGAAGTCCTGATTGCCGGGGCTGGCGGCGCCGCCCACCTGCCGGGCATGGCCGCCGCCAAGACGCCTCTGCCGGTGCTGGGCGTGCCGGTGCAGTCCAAGGCACTCAATGGCATGGACTCCCTGCTTTCCATAGCCCAGATGCCGGCCGGCGTGCCGGTGGGCACCCTGGCCATCGGCAAAGCGGGCGCCACCAACGCCGCCCTGCTCGCGGCGGCCATGCTGGCCAACCACTACGATGAAGTTCGCGAGGCCCTGGACGATTTCCGCGCCGCCCAGACCCAACGCGTTCTGAGCAATCCCGATCCGCGACCGGAATGACAGCCCGGAGACCACGGCAATCATGAGCATTGGAATCATCGGCGCCGGCCAACTCGGCCGCATGATGGCCCTGGCCGGCTATCCCCTTGGCCTGCGCTTCACTTTTCTCGACAAGAGCGAGGACAGCCCCGGCGCCCAGGTGGGCGACATTGTGCTCGGTGATTTCATGCAGGCCGAGGACATCCGCCGGCTGGCCGGACAGGTGGAACTGCTCACCTACGACGTGGAAAACGTCCCCGTTGAGGCCCTGGAAGCCGCGGCGTCCGGTATCCCCGTCCACCCCGGCCCGGCCATCCTCGGGGCGGCCCAGGATCGGCTGCGGGAAAAGGAATGCTTCGCCCGCCACGGGATTGAAACCGCCCCCTATCGCTCGGTGGACAGCCTGGCGGAACTGGAGTCGGCGGTTAAAGCACTCGGCTTGCCGGCCATGCTCAAGCGTCGACGGATGGGCTATGACGGCCGTGGCCAGCAATTGATCCGAAGCGAGGCGGAGATTGCCAAGGCCTGGGAGGGCCTCTCCGGCGCGCCCCTGATCCTGGAAGGCTTTGTCGACTTCGAACGCGAAGTCTCCCTGATCGGTGTGCGCAACCGCTCCGGCGATACCCGCTTCTACCCCCTGAGCGAGAACCGCCACGAGGACGGCATCCTGCGCCTGTCCATTGCGCCTGCCGCCGACCCGGCGCTGCAGGCCACGGCGGAGAAGCAGCTCGCGGCGCTGATGGAGGCCCATGACTATGCGGGCATCCTGACGGTGGAATATTTCGAGAAGGCCGGCCGCCTGATTGCCAATGAAATGGCCCCGCGGGTGCACAATTCAGGGCACTGGACCATCGAGGGCGCCGCCACCAGCCAGTTCGAGAACCACCTGCGTGGCATCCTCGACCTGCCCCTGGGCTCCACCCGCCCCCGGGGCGTCTCGGCGATGATCAACTGCCTTGGGCGCATGCCGGCCCTGGAAGGGGTGATCCGCCACGAGGACGCTCACTACCACGATTACGGCAAGGCGCCCCGCCCCCGCCGCAAGCTCGGCCACATCACCGTCGTCCGCGACGACCGCGCCAGCCTGGACGCCGTCATCGACGAACTCCTGCCCCTGGTGAAGGCGGCCGAACAGGCATAGCCCGGTACACCCGGGTCAGCGCGGGACTTGTGCACACAGAGGGCGCGGTCAGGCTACCAGCCCCAGGCGGCGACCGGCTTCCACGGAGCTGATGGCCATGACCAGGCGCTGCAGGGCGTCCCAGGGATTGCCGCAGCGAGCACCCTTGGCCATGGCGTCCAATTCCCCGGCTTCGGCCAGCAGGGCCAGCCAGCGGGTCTCGTTGTGACGCTTGAGCGCCTTCTCCACCAGCCCACGGCGACTGGCCCAGACACGACGGGTGACATCGTCCAGGCGCCGGCCCCGGGCCAGGCCCGAGGCCATGTCGGCCATGGCGCGGATCTCGCGGGCCAGGACCCAGACCAGCAGTGGCGGTTCCACGCCTTCACCATGCAGCCCCTCAAGGATCTTGACCGCCCGCGCCGTCTGCCCGGCAAGCGCGGCATCGGCAAGCTGGAAGGGATCGTAGCGAGCGCTATCCACCACCGCGCCACGCACGGTCTCGTCGTCCACCACGCCCTCGCCAAGCAACAGGCGCAACTTCTCGATTTCCTGTGCGGCGGCGAGGAGATTGCCCTCCACCCTTTCAGCAATGAAACGGGCCGCATCCCGGGACACCTGGAGGCCAGCCGCAATCATCCGCTGCTGCACCCACTGGGGCAGCTGATGACGGGGCACCGGCCAGACTTCCACCATCACGCCGGCGGACTCCAGCGCCTTGACCCATTTGGCATTGCGCTGGCTGCGATCCAGCTTGCCGCTGATCACGATCAGGGTATGGTCCTCGGGCGGACGCTCGGCCCAGTCAGTCAGGGCCTTGCTGCCTTCCCGGCCGGGCTTGGCCGACGGCAGGCGGAGTTCCACCAGGCGTTGCTGGGCGAACAGGGAGAGGCTGGCGGCGGAATCACTGAGGGCCTGCCAGTCAAAATCCTTTTCGGCCATGAAGCTCGTGCGTTCCTCCACACCGGCCTCGCGGGCCTTGCGTCGCACGCTGTCAGCAGCTTCATCAACCAGCAAGGGCTCATCACCGGCAATGAGATAGACCGGCGCGAGCTGCTTGTTCAGGTGTTGGCCTAGCTGTTCGGGTCGCAGTTTCATGGTCTTGGGCTACAGGGGATCAGCCACCCATGATAACGCCTATTCACCAGGCGCGCCGGCCACCCGGGCGGCCCGGTGGGCGAACAGCCGGAGCAGGGCCAGGGCGGCCAGACAGAGGGTCAGGGTAGGCCCGAAGGGCTGATCCAGCAACATGGACAGCACGAAGGCGAGCAGATAGCAGCCCACGCCCAGTGCCACGGTCAAGGCCAGGGCCCAGCGCCAGCCCCGGACCAGCACGAAAGCGACCCAGGCTGGAACAAAGAACATGGCAAAGGCGCTCATGGCGCCCATGGCCAGGGTGCCCAGGACGGCAGCCACCACCACCAAGGCCCCGAACAGGAGCCGATGGGGCCAGGCCGGAATGCGATTGGCGGAAAAATGGTCCGGGAAGAAACGCTCGGCCAGCAGCCGTGGCGACAGCCAGCTCAAGGCAAACAGGAGCACCGCCACCAGGGCCAGGGAGCCGATGAGATGCGGCGTGCTGGTGAAATAGAGCTGGCCTCGCAACAAGGCCTCGCCCACCACTTCACCCTGATGGGTGTTGGCCGCCAGTATCATTGCCCCGGCCCAACCCAGCAACAACATGAGTCCGTAATGGCTGTTGCTGGCCTTGGGTAGCAGACCCTTGGCAATCGCCGCCAGGGCGGCTGCCAGCAGTGCCCCGGCGAGGGCTGGGATACCGAGCGGCAAGGCCGCTACCCCGCCGGCTGCCGCCATATGGGACAGACCCATGGCCGCCAGCCATTCCTCCCGCATGCGGAGGTAGGCGCCCAGCAGTGACAGGGCAATGCTCAGCAGCAGGCCAATGACGAAAGGTTGACGAAAAAGAGGGTCAAAAAGAATAAAGTCACTCACGAACCCTGTCCCTCCCCGGGTCGGCCAATCTCAACGATACGGGTGCAGTTTTCTTCCAGGAAGGCCCGCTCATGACTGACCAGCAGGACGGCGCGCGGCGGTCGAGCCGTGCGCAGAATATGGGCAAGGGCTTCGATCGCCTCACCGTCCAGGTTGTTGGTGGGCTCGTCCAGCAGCACCAGCTCCGCGTCACCACCCAGACAGGCCCATGCCTCCAACAACTGGAACTGCCCGCCGCTCATGCGATTGATGGGTCGATACAGGAGCGGCTTGATGATGCCCGGGGCATCGCCGCGATCCGCCCCCATCACCCGCAACAACTCCCGCCCCAGCAAGGGCAATTCCGGTGGCAATTCCGGGCGTTGTTGATGGTGGGTCACGGTCAGGCCATTGCAGCGGACGATCTTACCGGCAAACCGTTTGGCTTCCCCGGTGATGGCCTTGAGCAGGGTGGACTTGCCACAGCCATTGGGCCCCCGCAGGCCAAGCACCTCGCCGGGATAGACGTCAAAAGACACGGGGCCCACGACGGGCCCCGCGTATCCCGCTACCACCTCCTTGACGGCCAGCAGCGCAGTTGTGGCGGTATCAGCGGACACTGGCCAGGGCCTCAACCCAGCGATCAATCATCTCGAAATACTCCTCGGCGTCATCCGCAGTCGTGCTCACCTGGTTGGGCAACTGGCGACTGGGCCAACCCAGTTCACGCTCCAGAAAATCCGCGCCGCGTGAGGGCTGGAAATCCGTATACAGGGTAATCCCGTCCCGGCCATCCAGATCCCGAACCAGGCCTCGCAGATGACGGGCCGTGGGCGGAATCCCCGGCAGGGGTTCCAGATAACCCAGGATGGGGGCATCAATCAGACGCATCAAATAATTGGCGTCCTTATGATACAGCACGGCACCCGGCACATCCTCGGCACGCTCCAACCAGGCCGCGACCCTTTCGTCCGCCATGGCGGCAAATCGTTCCGCATTCTCCAGAAAACGCTCGGCATTGTCCGAATCCAGGCGGCCCAGACGCTCGGCCAGGGCAAAGCCGACCTCGGCCATGCGCTGGGGGTCCATGTAAAAATGCGGGTTGCCGGCCGGGTGCACATCACCACCCGCACGGTCCGCAGCTGCACCAGCCTCGATCAGCTCGATGTGGGCAGCGCCCTCGAAGTAGCCGGTTCGCCCCACCTGCACTCGGGGATTGTTGGCACCCTGGAGGGCGGCCGGCAGCCAGCCTACTTCCAGCTCGGCACCCACGGCCACCACCACATCGGCACGGCGCAGTGCCGCCATCATCGAGGGGCGGGCCTCCAGGTAATGGGCATCCCGATCGGCCGGCGCCATCACCGTCACATCAACGGCATCACCGCCGATCACCCGCGCCAGCATGCCCATGTTGGGCACGGTGGCCGCTACCCGGACTTCGGCACTGGCAGCCACGGCCGCCAGCATCAACAGCATTCCGATAATCACTCGTTTCATGACTCTCTCCTCTACCACCGCCGATCCTGGAACCAGCGGGAGTCTGATTCTTTCTCAATCCATCGGGTAGACAAACCCGGCTTGTTTTCCTCAACAGGCATCAGAATGCGTGGGCACCATGCACACCCAGACTGATGTTGTACTGCAGCATGAACTCCCAGGCCTCATCATCGTGGTGGGCGAAGTCGTTATAGTTGAGCTGCGCTCTGATGCGGGAAAACTCCGTGGGCGCGTAAGTCGTCTGCAGGGCAAAACGCTTGGAGGAACCCAGACTCACCGGCAGGCCACGACCGTCGGGCTGATCTTCATAGGCATCATTGGTCAGACCCAGGGCATCGACCCGCAGGCCCATGTTCCAACGCGGCGCGAAGCCGTAGACCGCCTGGGCATATATACCGTCCTGAACCCATTCCTGATCGACCACGTCGCCATCGGGGTTGCGGGTGGTGGGCTCAAGGGTACCGAAATCAGTGAACTGTCGGCTCTGGTAATGCAGATTCATCTCACGACGAATGTACTCGGTCTGGAACTGAAAGCTCCGATGACCATGGATGCCGCCACCGTCGTACTTGTAGACGAGGTCAAAACCATAGAACTTCGCGTCCCCGTCCCAGGTCTCCAAGCGACCGCTGGAATGGGTCTCTTCCATCTGGTGGGCGTCGCTCACACCGCCGAATACCCCGAGTTGCAAGGCATGGTCATAGCCAAGATTGGGTGCCCACTTGGCGAAGGCGGTGATCAGACGCGGAGAGGAAGTCTGGTGCAGCCCCTTGTCATCACGCCAGCGGTTGCGAACCGGCTCTTCAGCCCCCGGATCATCGGGGCCCACATTGGGATCCACGACGTGCCTTGGCAGGACAGTCACCATTTCATGGCGGCCATCACCCACATAGTTGGCCACACCTTCACTCTCGCCGTGGAGCAATTCCAGACCAAAACGGGTGTAGCTGCGAGTGGCCGGCATCCAGGTGAGCTGGATACCGTTTTCGCGCAAGCCTTCCTCACCAAACAGGTTGTCTATAACCCAGGGGGCATCGACGAACTGCCAGTCATGGATATGCTGCTTGTTGATGTAACCCACATCACTCAGGAAGCGACCGGCCTTGATCTGCAGCCCGGCCGGCAGGGAGCGTGTGGTGACATAGGCCTCTTCCAGCTCCACCCCGTTTTCGAACAGGGCTGCCATCACGAACATGTCGAAGTAAGGGTCCACTGTGCCGGAAAAGGACAGCTCCGCTTCGCGGATCTGGAAACCCGACTCCAGGCCATGGCCATGGCCGCCATGGCCATGGTCATGGCCAAAGTCGAAACCGGGGGCATCTTCAACATGACCGCTGAATTCGTTGTAGTAGACCCCGTCCAGAATGACGGAAATGGCCGGGTTGAAGGCAGTGCCGGAAGTGACCTCCTGATCACCACCACCCACTTGCATGGCCCGCATACGGGCCGGCTGGGGGTCCAGGGGATCACGGGCGGGACCGGCCTGGCGTTGCTGCTCGGCTTCGGGGGTGGTCTCAGCCTGGGCCAGGACCTGATCCATGCGCAAATCGCTGTCGTCGGCCTCGGTTGCATCGCCGGCAAACAGCGGTGAGACGGAAAGGCCGGAGATCAGCATCAGGCCAACAATTGTCTGGCTAAGCTTCATTGCTTGTACTCCTGAATAAGGGATGACTTCACGGGAACTCACCGGCACGGGGACATGCCGATGGTTCCGGGTATAAATTTCGGGGATCGATAGGCAGTCGACAGAGACCCTGAACGACCGCATCGCCGGTTCAGATTCCGGGCGGGGCGCGAACGGCGATAGCGTAGTCCGGTATGGACTGGACACGGCCGGATTCAACGGGGGAATTGAGTCCACTCACCGCCATCTGCGGCATGGCAACTGTGAACTCGGCCACCGGCAAGGGGCCGGACTTGGGGGAAAGCAACTGACAGCTCAGGCAATGCTCAACGGCATGCCCGGGCTCACCCACATGCTCCTGGGCATGAAGGGTTTCAGACAGGGGAAGCAACAGACCGGCGACCAGGGCCAGCAGCCAGGCAGTACGCATCAGACTGTGAGACATCCTGATCGTCATGCGATAAGCCCTCGAAACAGGCTGATTGGGGAAGCGCTTGAACTCAGCAGCGGCTGCCGGGCATTTCCAGTGAAACGACCCGCTTGGCACGGAACAAGTTCCGCAGATTGATCAGGTGTGCCACGGTTAGAATCCCGGCACCCATCAGGGTCAGGGTCTGTTCAAGGCCTGTGCTGTGCCAGGCCATGAACTCGAAGGTGGCCACGACCATCAGCACCAGACCCACGACGCCGATGGCCAGGGGCGCACCGTGGCCAGAACAGCGCCAGGCACGGCCCAGAGCATAGAGACTGACCGGCACCACCACGAACAGCATGGCAATGTGAAACCAGTCATCGACGATAGCCAGATTGGCGATCCAGGGCAGAGCGGCGGCCAAAACCGGCAGTGCCGTGCAGTGAAGCACGCACAGGCCGGACATGCCGATGGCGACATAGTCGAATTGCTTGTCCGCAGCCTGACCTGGCATGGGCTTACCTCGGGTCCGGATAATCGTTATGCAATAATATAACACAAATAACTCGGCCGCAATGGCTTGGCGGCGTCAAAAAACGGCAAAAGGACTCAGCGGGCCAGCAATTCCAGCAGGGTCTCGGAGAAGGCCTCCGGGTGGGTCTCCATGGGATTATGGCCGGCCCCATCGATGATCTCGAGGGGGGCATCCAGGGCGTCCTGCAGGCGCCGCCCGTGGGAAATGGGCACCCATTGATCCCGCTCGCCCCAGATCAGGGCCGTTTGCAGGGAGCCGAGCGAGTCCGGGCTGACCGACTCGCGCGAGGAATGCAGATAACGGATCACCGCTGCCGGCCGGCCACGTGTACGCAGGGGGGCAAGATAGCCGGCCACCGCTGCATCCGAGGGCGGCTTGCCATAGGCCGATTCCAGCGCCCTTGCCATGCCTTCCTCGTTCAGCAGTCGCCGACTGCCGATTACGGTAATCCAGCGCTGAACGGGGGGATAGCGCATGATCACGCCGCCAATCCCCTGCCCCCCCTCACTGCCTGTATCCAGGCTCCCGGACACAAAGGTCACCGTGGCAATGGACCGCTCCAGACGGGTAGCCAGACGAGCGGCGGCAGCCGCCCCCATGGAGTGGCCCACCAGGTGCAGGCGGTCCGTGGCCAAGCCCGCTTCATCCAGCACCGCCTCAAGCAGCGCGGTTTCCCCAAGACCAGCCTGGGCAGGCAGCCGTGGCTCACTGAAGCCGAAGGGTGGCAGGTCCACGCGAATCACACGATAACCGGCACGGGTGAGGGGCTCGACGACCTCGCGCCAGCTGAAACTCGACCCCGCCAGGCCGTGCAGCAATAGCAGATCACCCTGAACGGCACCGGCGTCAGCCGGCTGGGCGGGACTCACGCGATAGTGGACGCGGAATCCATCCAGCTCGGCAAAGCGGCTATCGGCGAAGGGCGCCTCCGGCAAATCCTCTCGGGCACCGTCGGAAATCAGATAGGGCAACAGAGACAGGCCACCGACCACGATCAGGAACATGATCGCACCGGTACGCCAGAAACGGGATCGACTGACTACCATGGTTGTGCTCCCGGGCCCCGGTGTCTAGCCGGTGCCGCCAACAGTCAGCCGGTCCACCTTGAGGGTGGGCTGACCGACACCGACCGGAACGGCCTGCCCGTCCTTGCCGCAGACACCAATGCCGCGATCCAGTTCCAGATCCGTCCCGACCATGCTCACCTGAGTAAGCACATCAGGCCCATTGCCAATCAGGGTCGCACCCTTGACCGGACGGGTGATGCGGCCGTTCTCGATGAGATAGGCCTCGCTGGCCGAAAACACGAACTTGCCGGAGGTGATGTCCACCTGACCGCCGCCGAAGTTGACCGCGTAGAGGCCGCGCTTGACCGAGCGGATGATTTCTTCGGGGTCATGGGGGCCGGGTTGCATGTAGGTATTGGTCATGCGCGGCATGGGAAGATGGGCATAGGATTCCCGGCGACCGTTACCGGTACTGCGCTGCCCCATCAGGCGGGCGTTCATGCGATCCTGCATGTAGGCGGTGAGGATGCCGTCTTCAATCAGGGTGGTGCATTGGGTGGCTTCGCCTTCATCATCGACGTTGAGTGACCCACGGCGCCCGGGCAGGGTGCCGTCATCCACCACGGTGCAATACTCGCTCGCCACCCGCTGGCCAATACGGCCGGCAAAGGCCGAGGTGCCCTTGCGATTGAAATCCCCTTCCAGGCCGTGACCGATGGCCTCGTGCAACAAGACGCCGGGCCAGCCCGGCCCGAGCACCACCGGCATGGTACCGGCAGGCGCCTCCACCGCTTCCAGATTGACCAGGGCGGAACGCGCGGCTTCCCGGGCCAGGCGCAGGGGCTCGTCATCGGCCAGGAAGTCGCGCATGGAAATCCGGCCACCGGCGCCGGCCACACCCTGTTCGTGGCGCCCGTCCTGCTCGGCGATGCAGACCACATTCATGCGAATCAGCGGCCGGACATCGGCCACCAAACGGCCATCATTGCCCGCAACCAGCACGGTTTCATGCACGCCGGCCAGGCCGACGGTGACCTTCTTGATCCGATTGTCCTCGGCGCGGCAGGCGGCATCCACCCGCTGCAGCAGGGCCACCTTCTCGTCCGAGCTCAGGGTTTCGATCGGGTCGATGGGCTGGTAGAGCTGACCCCCCCCACGGGCCTTCCAGGCCTGGAGTCGGCCGGACTGGCCACCGCTGGCGATCGCCCGTGCCATTCCTGAAGCCTTTTCCAGGGCCGGCAGGACAATCTCGTCGGAATAGGCAAAGCCGGATTTTTCACCGGAGACCGCGCGCAATCCCACCCCCTGGTCCACGCCATGTCCGCCTTCCTTGACGATGCCGTCCTCCAGGGACCAGTTCTCACGGCGGGACAACTGAAAGTAGAGGTCCGCCTCATCCACCGAGGCGCTCATCATCTTGCCCAGGATGCGGGACAGGGCGTCCTCGTCCAGGCCGTTGGGTTCCAGCAAGTTGGCTCTGGCAATTTTCAGGGCATCAGTCATGCCTTGTACCTACTCCAAATTGATCAGACAGTCGCCATCTGACGATGGCTCAAGACGGGGAAACGCTTGCGCAGACTGCGCAGCCGTTCCAGCGAGATGGGGGCACTGACCACGCCGGAGCCCTGTTCCTGCTCGGCGAGAATGCCGCCCCAGGGATCGACAATCATGCTGTGGCCCCAGGTCTCGCGGCCACTGACGTGAAAGCCACCCTGGGCGCCGGCCACCACGTAGCAAAGGTTTTCCACCGCCCGCGCCCGCAGCAGCAACTCCCAGTGAGCGCGCCCGGTCTGGGCGGTAAAGGCGGAGGGCACGGCAAAGACCTCGGCCCCCTGATCGGACATTTCCCGGAACAACTCGGGAAAACGCAAATCGTAACAGACTGCGAGCCCCAGGCGGCCGATGGGGGAGTCGAGCACCACCACTTCGCGCCCCGGCCGAGTGGAAGCGGACTCTCGATACTGCTCGCGACCGTCCGGCAGGGTCACATCGAACAGGTGCATCTTGTCGAAGCGGGCACGCCTCTCTCCCGCATGGTCATAAACCAGGCAGGCGGCGCTGATGCGTCCAGCCTCGGCTTCGAGGGGGATGGTGCCACCCACAATCCATATTTCATGACGCCTGGCTTGTTCCTTGAGCCACTGTTGCAGGGGACCATCACCATCGCCCTCGGCATGCTCCACGCGCTCGGCATCATCCTGGCCCAGCATGGCGAAATTCTCGGGCAGGACCGCCAGCGCCGCACCCGAAGCCGCTGCCGCGGCCAGCAGGCGCTCGGCCTCCAGCAGATTGGCGCTGACATGGGGCCCCGAGGCCATCTGGATCGCGGCAGCTCGTGGCGCCTGTTCCTCGCCCGGCCTGTCGTGACTGTCGCTCATTTGCTCAACCCCTTCTGCTCAAAAGTGGAATTACCGGCCTTCACGGCTCAGTTCGCCCGTACCCGCAGCAACAGCTCTTCCTCGCTGGGCGCACCAGGCTGAAGCACAACGGCGGCAGGTTCCATGCCCAGGGCAATCAGCCAGTCGCGCAACTCGGAGGCCCACAGCTCACCCCGCTCACCGCCGGGATAGACCAGCTCAAGGCGAGCCTCGTCCTGCTCATGCCAGTGGCGGACCGCCTGAGCCACTGGCGGCATGGCGATCACCGTCTCGCCGCTGCGCGGTCGACTCCATTCAGCCTGGTCCAGGACCCAGGTCTCGGCGGACAGACTGCCGACCGCCAGAAACAGCAGCAAGCCACTCAGTCGACCCGCCCAAGATCGCCACCGATGTCGGCAATCACTCTTCATCCAACGCCCTCCGCGCTTCTTCATCCAGGGGAATCACCCGCGGGTCCTCCCAGGCGCCCTGCAGACGATATTCGAGATTACCCACTCTGGCCAACGGCCCGCGAAACAGTTCCGAGAGTACCAGCATGGCGGCACCGAGGGTGACACCCCCGGCAATGGCACCCGCCACCGGCAGGGTCGCCCCCACGGGCGAGGAAACGCTGACATGGTGATCATAATCGCGACTGTACAGGCCGGTACGCCCGGCAAGGCGCAGATTCACCGCCGGACCTTCCAGGGCCAGGTCGCCGGTAAACACATCACCGTCGGCGATATGAAAATCCCCGCTGATGCTGTCGAAACGCAGGCCGCGCCCGAAGACATCACGAAAATCCCCGAACAGCCGTCGGGGAAGCGCCTGCAGGCTGAACAGTCCCACGACCCGACCGGCCCCCGGGCTGACCTCGCGAAGCTGACCAGACCCCAGGCGCAGGCGAGTCTCGCCACCCAGTCTGCCCAATACAGTGGCATCCAGCGGGCCGTGCCAGGACAGATTGAGATCGACTTCCGCCTGCCGGGACTCCAGCCCCGGCACAAAATCAAACAAGCGCAGTGCCGCAGCCAGATCACCGCTCTCCATGCGCCCGGTCAAACGCCCCCGCTCACCCAGCAGGGCGTCATCACGCCATTCGCCACCAAGCTCCACCCGCAACAAATCGCCTGCCGTACTGAATTGCTGAAGAATCACCCCATCGGGTGCCGCCTGGAGTTTCAGCGCCAGATCGTTCACTTCCATACCGTTGCGGCTGACACGCTCCACCTGAAAGTCCAGTGAGGGCAGGCTGCGCGGGTCCATGGCCGCCAGCTCGGCAACCTCCGCCTCGGCCAGACGCAATCTCAAATGCTCCAGCCGTCCCTCGACGGTGGAACGCGTTCGGGTCACATCGGCGGGAATCAGCAACTCACCGCTGGCATCATCACCACGCAGCTCGACCCGCCAGCCCAGGGCTTCCCGATCCAGACTGACCCCCTGGGATTCCAGCGACAGCATGCCCAATCGCAACCGATCCACATCCAGGGTCAGGCCTTCCAGCGCCATGCCCCCGTCGGCCTCACCGCGTGTCCAATCCACAGTAAGCCAGGGCAGGAGGGAGAGATAATCAGCGCGACCGGCAACCCGAATGCCGTCCGCCACCGCATCCGGCTCGCGAACCTGGTTGAGATCGGCCCGCAGACCGTGGACGCCGGTCTGGCCGTCGGCATCCTCCCCCACTTGCAGGGTCAGGGCCAGAAAACCGCCGTAATCCAGTTCCACTCGGCTGGCGCCTTGCCCGACCGGGAAACGCACCGACAAAGGCATGCTTTCCTCGGCAGCCTTGGACAAGGGCTCGGGCAGGTCGACTGCCAGGCCCTTCAGCTGGCTGTCAATCGTGACCTGGATGGGCTCACCGTTGGGTCGATTGTCGACGCGCACACGACTTTCCCAATCCACGCCACCATCCAGGCGATCAAGGAAGGCCAGTTCCGGCCGTTCCGCCGCCAGGGCCTCGATACGGGAGTGACCCTGGATGTGGGCGACCGAGTACGGTGGGTCATCCTCATCGGCATGTCGGCCCCGACTGCCGGGGTCCAGCGCCAGCCGGAAGGCGCCACCCAGATGCTGACCGGTAATGGACTCGGCCCAGGCCGCCTGTTCGCTGAAATACAGCTTGCCCTCCAGCGCCGAGATTTCACCCGGCAGCCACTCGGCGCCACCGGACACGGCACTCAGGCTGACCTCTCCATCAAGACGCAGATCCGCCACCTGGCGAACCGGAACACTCAGGCTCAAGTCCAGTTCACTACCGCCTTGCAGACTGACATCGGCCAATGGGCGCCCAAACCACTCTGCCAGGGGGCCATCGCGGAGAAAGCGAAGACCATCGGCCAACTCACCGTGTGCCTGGCCCTCAATCTCCACCTCCGGATTCTGCAGATCGTCGATATGGGCCTGGGCCGAATCCACCTGATAGCCGGCAATCCGCCCCTGCCGAGCCTCGACCGTCATCCCCGGGCCGCGGAAACTGACCCGGGCATCCACATCCCGCATCACCGGCCAATCCTCATCGAAGCGCAGGCCACCATCGACCACGTCGAAATCGATCTCGAAACGGCCTTCGCCGTTGTGATAGGGAAAGGGCCGGGTCGGGCCGTCTACCAGGACCCGCCCATTGCGTGCCTGGCCGGACAGGATGGCGTGATCGAGCCAGTCGACGGCCGTTTCCGGCATGCGCCCCACCGGCAGATAGCGGGACAGATTGTCACTTCGGGCAGTGGGCACTTCGGCCTCAAGGGTGACCCAATGGGGGCCGCCCGGACGGAAGTCCACGCCCAGCTCCGCGGCTACCCGGGCATCCTCGTTGCGCACCTGAATATCGCTGGCCTGAATATCCCAGCCCGCATCCACCCGCTGCCAGTCCACGCGGGACGTGACCCGCTCGGCATGCAGGGGATCACGGAACAGGGTGGGATAGTCGAAGACAACCGGACCGGCATCCAGCTCAAAGTGCCCGCCGGCTTCATCGGCCCGCAACCAGCCGGTGACACCGGCAAAGCCCGGGATATCCTCCCAGCTTTCCATGCCCAGCCCCGTGACCCGGGCTCGGGCCCCGTACTCGGCCGGCTCACCCTCCCGTAGCTGCACTTCGCCAATCACATCACGCAGTTCGCCTTCCGGCTGCAGGCGATCCAGCCACAGCCGGGGTGCCTCCCCGGGGGAAAGAATCTGTCGGGCCACGGCAACCGCATCGCCCAGATCCAGGTAACGCAGATTGGCGGTCACCCGAGCGTTATCCCGGTCGCCCTGCCATTGCAGATCAATACGGGAGTCCGGCCAGCCCAAGCCGCCCAGGGCCAGATCAGCCACGCTGAACCGCCAACCGCGACGCTGGGCCTGCCAGTCAATACCGTGCAGGCGGAGCTCACCCCGAGGCGGTTGTTCCGGCCCCCGCAGTACGGGACCTTCATCAAGGGGGCGCAGCGCGGACACATCCACGTCAGCCTGAACCGATTCCAGCGTCAAACCCTGCCCGGCCAGACGACCGCTCAGGTCCATCTCACCCTCCAGCGGGCGCAACCAGGGTCCGGGGAGGCGTTCCACGGGCCAATTCAATGCCAGTGCCACCACGTCCAGCTCGCCCTGCCACTGCCAATCCCGCAGCGCCCCGACCGGCCCCTCGGCCTCGAGACTCAATTGCAGATCACCGCCCAGGGCCTCGGGCAACTGCAATTGCCCCTGCAGGCGATGGCGACGACCCTCGGAATACAGCGACAGCCTGTCCACACCGATGTCCCAGGGCCCGATGTCCTGCTGTCGATCCGTGTAGGTAAAACGGCTCGCCTCGATCCGGTAATCCGCCCGGGCCAGAATCCGCTCCACCACCGGCTCCACCGCCTCAATACCACCGCCATTGGGCTCGAACCGGGCAATCCCGGGCACAAGGACCGTGCCATCGGCTTCCCGCACGAGACTGAAGTCCCCGCCGCGCAGTACCACCCGCCCGGGGCGCACGGGACCGGGACGCAGGAGATCAAGCAGGGAGGCCTGAACGGCAATTTCCTCGGCGGCAATCGGCTCGACCGCCTCATCGGCGGCGCGCAGCCTCACGTCGCGGAACAGGATTTCCGGCACCAATCCGCGCCAGCGGACATCGATCTCGGCAATCTCCATTTCCGCGCCGATGGCCTCGCCGGCCCAGGCGGCGATGGCCTCGCGATATTCGGCCACCTGCGGCACCAGGAGGCGGAACGCGCCCACCAGCACCGCCATGAGGATGAGCACGGCGGCAAGGCTGCCGGCCAGCCAGCGCAACAGCCGTGTTCGCCATCCAATATCGCTCATCGCATCCACATGATTCAGGTCGGGACCACGTCAAACTGTTCCTGGGAGTACTGGCTTTCCACCTGCAGGCGAATGGGCTTGCCCACCATCTCCTCCACCTCGGCAAGGCTGGCGGATTCCTCGTCCAGCAATATATCCACCACCGCCTGGGAGGCGATCACCAGCAACTCCTGGACTTCATACTGGCCGGCTTCCCTGAGAATCTCGCGAAAAACGTCGAAGCAGACAGTTTCGGCGGTCTTGACCGAAGCCCGACCTTCACAGGTTGGACAAGGCTCGCAGAGCACATGCTCAAGGCTTTCCCGCGTGCGTTTCCGGGTCATCTCCACCAGGCCCAGCGCCGAGACCTCGCAAACCTGATTCTTGGCCGGGTCCTGGGCCAGGGCCCGCTCCAGTGCCTTGAGCACCAGGCCACGGTGCTCCTCATCCTCCATGTCGATGAAGTCGATGATGATGATCCCGCCGAGATTGCGCAATCGCAATTGGCGGGCAATGGCCCGGGCCGCCTCGAGATTGGTCTTGAGGGCGGTTTCCTCCAGATTGCGGCTGCCCACGAAGCCACCGGTATTGACGTCGATGGTGGTCATGGCCTCGGTCTGATCGATAATCAGATAGCCACCCGACTTCAGGTTGACCCGGCGATCCAGGGCGCGATCGATTTCATCATCCACCCCGTAGAGATCAAAGATGGGTCGGCGGCCGGTGTAATGCTGGACACGGGGGCTCAGTTCGGGGGTGAAACGGTCGGCGAAATGTTTCATGCGCTTGTAGGTGGATTCCGAATCCACTCGCACCTGCTCCACCCCCTCGCCCATCATGTCCCGCAGGATTCGCACCGGCAGCGGCAGATCCTCGTGGACCAGATCACCGGGCTGGGCATTCGCGGAACCCTCGCGGACGGACTCCCAGAGACGACTCAGGAAGAGCATGTCGGCGCGCAAGGCATCCACCGGTGCGTCCTCGCCGGCGGTCCGGACGATGTAACCACCCTGGCTGACCTCATCCATGAATTGCCCCACCGCCCCCTGCAGCCGGGACCGCTCGTGCTCGTTCTCGATGCGAGTGGACAGGCCCACGCCCTTGCCGCCGGGTAGATAGACCAGATAGCGGGAGGGGATGCTGATATGGGTGGTAAGCCGCGCCCCTTTCGTGCCCAGGGGGTCCTTGAGCACCTGGACCAGGATTTCCTTACCCTCGTGAACCAGGTCGCGGATGTTGGCGGGCCCGGCCGAGGGGGTTTCGCTCTCGGTGTGGGCGGAGCGGACGATGTCCGAGGCGTGCAGAAAGGCGGTGCGGGCCAGGCCGATGTCGATAAAGGCGGCCTGCATGCCGGGCAGTACCCGCGAGACCCGGCCCTTGTAGAGATTGCCCACCAGGCCCCGGCTGTTGGAGCGCTCGATCATTACTTCCTGGAGCGCGCCGTTTTCCAGCAGGGCCACCCGGGTTTCACGGGGCGTGACGTTGACCAGTATTTCCTCGCTCATGGGCCTGGTTTTTTCCTGGGGCTGTGCCGAATTGCCAGTGTTTGGGCCAAGCCCTGCATTTTGCCACAGCGAGGGACGTCAGAACTGAAAGTCGGAGAGCTAGAACGCGGCAAGTTCGGGTCACCACTCTGGAACCACTGGTCCAGTCCTCGGGTTGGGGGGCTTCGTTCCGGTGGCTCCCGCAGGGGCCTGGCGCACTACTCGACTGAGAGCTAGTGGGCATCTCACAGCAAGAGGAGGGGGGGCACGGCAAGTTCAGCGCTAAATCTGCGGCGTGAGAATCGGCAGGTTGGAAGCCTGCAGCAGCGCTGCCGTTTCAAACAGGGGCAAGCCCATGACGCCGGAATAGCTGCCGGCCAGGTGCTCGACGAAGATCGCGCCCAGACCCTGGATGGCATAGCCGCCGGCCTTGTCGGATGGCTCGCCGGTGTTCCAGTAGGCCTCGGCCTCGGCCGGAGTGATGGGGCGAAAGCGGACTTCATTGATATTGAGCCGGTCTTCGACGCCATTCGGCCCGGCCAGGGCGACGGCGGAGAAGACCTGATGGCTGCGCCCCGACAGCCGCGCCAGCATGGCGGCGCCATCCGCCTGGTCGCGGGGCTTGCCCATGATGTGGTCGTCGAGCACCACGGCCGTGTCGGAACCCAGCACCAGGGCCCCGGGCTCGCGGGCGAGGATGGCGGCGGCCTTTTGCCTCGCCATGCGGCGCACGAACTCGCCAGGCCCCTCGCCCGGGGTCACGGTTTCATCGATATCCGCCGGCATGACCTGAAAGTCGAGGCCGAGCTGCTCAAGCAGTGCCTTGCGGCGGGGTGACTGGGACGCGAGGATGAGTCTGGGCATGGGATCAGGCGCGATGATAGGGATGACCACTGCGCACGGACCAGGCGCGGTAGAGTTGCTCGGCCACGATCACCCGGACCAGACCATGGGGCAGGGTCAATGGTGACAGACTCCAGCGGCGATCAGCCCGTTCCAGCACGCTGGCATCCAGGCCGTCGGCGCCGCCGATGACCAAGGACAGGTCGCGGCCATCCATCAACCAGTCGCCGAGCCAACCCGACAGTTTCAGGGTGTCCACCGACTTGCCTCGCTCGTCCAGGGCGACGAGGCGATCGTCGCCGACGGTCTTGAGGATGCGCTCGGCCTCCTCGGCCCTGGCGCCGTCAGCGGTGCGGCCGCTGCCACGGCGGCCCGGGGTGATTTCCTTGAGCTGCAGGCGGCATTCATGGGGCAGGCGGCGAGCATATTCCCGGAAGCCGTCATTGATCCACGCCGGCTGGCGCTGGCCCACGGCGAGCAAGCGGATGCGCATATTCGGGCCTCAACCGCCGGACATGGAGGGCGGCCGGCCACCGCCGGCAACCCGGGCACGGGCATCGCGGCCGGCCTCGTCCTGGTCATCCAGGCTCCACAGCTTTTCAAGGTTGTAGAAGGCCCGGGATTCCGGGTGCATGACATGCACGACGGCTTCGCCGAGATCCACCAGCACCCAGTCCGAGCCGGGTTCGCCTTCCACCCCCGCGGGTTTCATGCCGGCTTTTTTCACCGCCCGCACCAGGTGCTCGGCCACCGAGGCCACATGGCGGCTGGAGGTACCCGAAGCGATGATGATGGTATCCAGGATGGGGGTGATCTGTCGGACATCCAGCACCGTGATGTCACGGGCCTTGATGTCTTCCAGGGCGTCCACGATCCAGCGATTCAATGCCTCGCCGGTGAGCTTTTCCTGCTTTTCTGCAGTCACGATCTTACATGCCTCCTTCCCGCGTCACGCGGGCAACGGACCGAGCCGGGGTACTGAAGTAATGCGGGCTGCCCTCAACCATTCTCACCACCGGGTCCGGCGTCAGATAACGCACCGATCCCCCCCGGTCCAGGATTTCCCGAATGGTGGTGGAGGAAATCTCCAGTTGGGTGACCTGCTGGCGATAGATCCGCCCGGCCGGCAGGCGATGCAGGTCTTCCGCATTGTCGGTTTCCCGGCGCGCCATGACATCGCCGAGCACCGCGCCGGGCTTCAGGGCCCAGCCCGGCCGATGGGCCACCACGATATGAGCCAGCTCCAGTAGTCCTTCCCAGCGATGCCACTTGGGCAACCCCAGGAAGGCATCGCTGCCGAGAATCAGCAGCAGGGAGCGATGTTCACCAAACTCGGCCCGGAAGGATTCCAGCGTGTCCCGGGTATAGGACGGCCCCGGCCGGCGCATTTCCCGGTCATCCACCACCAGCCCCGGCTGGTCGTGCACCGCCGCCTGGGCCATTTCCAGGCGAAAGGGGGCGGGTGCCAGAGGACGGCCCCGGTGGGGTGGATCGGCGCAGGGCAGCAGGCGCACCTCGGCCAGCCCCAGGATCTCGTAGAGTTCCAGGGCCGGGCGCAAATGACCGTGATGGATGGGATCGAAGGTCCCACCGAACAATCCGATGGGCGCGAGTTCTGAGTGGCCCAGGCTCAAGCAGCCGCTCCCGCACCCGATAAAGTGAAATGACGCTTCATGGCCATATTTTCTCGCAATAAGCCACGGTGGATCAATCGATTTCCCCTCGCCACCTTCGAGACAGACTGTAAAATGGCGCGGTCGGATCAAGGAGACCGCTCATGCAGGATAAGGCAATCGTTCTGGCCAACCGGGAATATCGGACGGCCAATGGCAAGGTAGCCCATGGCCTCATTCGTGGCAGCGACCGATTCCAGGTAACTGCCGTGGTGGACCCGCTGGCGGCGGGTCACGACGCCGGGGAACTGCTTGACGGCCGGCACCGGAACATCCCGGTGGTGGCCTCGGTGGAGGAGGCGCTGTCTGCCGGCAACGACCGCCCCAAGTGGTGCGTACTCGGTGTCGCCCCCCACGGTGGCCGTTTCAACGAGGAATTGCATGCCGCCGCGCTGCGCGCCCTGGAGGCCGGTCTCAATCTGGTCAGCGGCCTGCATGACTGGGCCGGCAGCGACCCGGTGCTGTCGCGGGCTGCGCGGGAGAACCATGTACGCATCATTGACCTGCGCCGCCCACCCCCCACCGAGGAACTGCACTTCTGGAGCGGCGAAGTCGGCAATGTGGCCATTCCCCGCATTGCCGTGCTCGGCATGGACTGCGCCATTGGCAAGCGAACCACCAGCCGGATCCTGGTGCAGGGCCTGCGTGACCGTGGCTATCGGGCCGAGATGATCTACACCGGCCAGACCGGCTGGCTGCAGGGGGGACGCTATGGTTTCATTTTTGATGCCACGCCCAATGACTATGTCAGCGGTGAACTGGAACACGCCATCCTGCGCTGCGCCCATGAACTGGGCCCCGATGTGATGCTGCTGGAAGGTCAATCGTCCCTGCGCAATCCCAGCGGACCCTGCGGGGCGGAGTTCCTGCTGTCGGGGGCTGCCGATGCCGTGGTCCTGCAGCATGACCCGGCCAGAAGCCATTTTGATGGCCTGGAGTCTCGCGGCTATCGCCTGCCGACAGTGGAAGACGAAATCGCCCTGATTCGTCATTACGGTGTGGAAACCATTGCCGTGACCCTGCATGGCTCGCCCGAGAATGCGGTCGTGGCCAATGAGCGCACTCGGCTGCGCGAGACACTGGATATCCCGGTTGTCAGCCCCCTTGATGAGCCTGTCGATCCGGTCCTTGTGGCCATTGAAACCCGGATGGCGAACAAGACCAGCGCATGAAGCAGAGGTGGTCAGCATGAAAATCGCTCGTGTGGAAACCTGGCGGCGGGAGATCGCCCTCACCCGCCCCTATGAAATCGCCTTCCGACGCACCGACAGTGTTGGCAACTGCTTCGTCCGCCTGATCCCGGATCGTGGTCAACCCGGCCTGGGCTGTGCCGCCCCCGAACACCATGTCACCGGCGAAACCCTGGATGATTGCGAAGCCGCCCTGGATCCGGCCGGACTGGACTGGCTGGTGGGACAGCCGGTCGCCGACCTGCCGCGACTGTTGCGGGAACTGCAGGGACATTTCCCGGATACGCCCGCACAGCGGGCGGCGCTGGACATGGCCTTGCATGATCTGCTCGCTCAACAACTGGAGCGACCATTAGTGGATGTCCTTGGCCGGGCCCAGCACTCCCTGCCAACCTCCATCACCATCGGCATCATGGGCGTGGACGAGACGCTCGACGAGGCCCGGGAATACATCGATCGAGGCTTTCGCCACCTCAAGGTCAAGACGGGCCAGGATCTGGAAGAGGACATCGAGCGCATCCGCGCCCTGCGAACCCAGCTCGGTGATGACATTCAGATTCGGGTGGACCCCAATCAGGGCTATACCGCCAAGGCCCTGTGGGAATTCGTTCGAGACACGAAGGACTATGGCCTGGAGTTCGTGGAACAGCCCCTGCCGGTAAGCGAGAACATGCGCTCCCTTTCCAGAACCTTGCGCCAGCGAGTGGCGGCGGATGAGAGCCTGCTGTCGCCGGACGATGCCCTGAATCTGGCGGCTGCTCCACCCGCCTGCGGGGTGTTCAATATCAAGCTGATGAAGTGCGGTGGCCTGGGGCCGGCCCGGCGGATTGCCGATATCGCCGAGCTGGCGGGAGTGGAACTCATGTGGGGCTGCATGGACGAGTCACGGATCAGCATCGCCGCCGCCCTGCATGCCGCCCTGGCCTGTCCGGCAACCCGCTACCTTGACCTGGACGGCCACCTGGACCTGGCCGAGGACCCGGCCGAAGGCGGCTTTGAACTCAAGGATGGCTGGCTTACACCCCTGAGTCTGCCGGGGCTCGGTGTTCAATTGCGCTAGATTTCGGGGGACGGAGCATTCCGGGTCAAGCTGCTAGCTGCTAGCTGCTAGCTGCTCCCAGGCAACCCCGGACACCAGGGACTTTTCAAGGGCCGAGACCGCCAGATTGCTCATGCGCTCCATGGAAGCCGCGCCGACTCCGGCCCACAGACAACCACCCAGGCGCAGGGTCAAGGGCACAGCCTGACCACGCCAATCCGGGTGAAGGGCAGCGGTACCATCCACCAGCTCCCGCGCCCAATCCTCACAGGCCGCCGGCTCGCGGTGCAACAGGGCAATGAAACGGGAGCCGCTGCAACGCCCCAGCAACTCCTCTTCCCGCAGACTCTCGCTGGCCGCGCTGACCACGGTGCCCAGCATGGCATCCGCCGCCATTTCACCGAAGCGGTCCTTGATCTCGGAATAATTCTCAAGCTCGAAGATCACCAATGCCCGGCTGCAACCACCGTTGCGGCATCGCAGCAGTTCCCGTTCCGCCAGTTCGGTGAAGATATCCCGGGAATAAACACCGGTGACCTCATCGCGGATGGCATTACGCCCCAGGGCTTCACGCAGGCCGGTCAGTTCCTCGCGCTTGCGCTCCAGCTCGAAGGCCAGCTCGAAATTGTTCTGGCGCAAGGCCTGTTCTGCGCGGCGCAGACGGGTGATGGCGCGGCTGACACCCAACAGGTGGGTAATCTGGCCTTGCTCGTCTTCGATGGGAGTCAAACTGGTTTCGAATATCTCGCCACCACCAACGGGAGAGCGGCTGCTTTCCTCGTAGCGAAGAATGCTCCGCCGGCGCAGACATTCCCGATAATTGGCGGCGATTTCCCGGGCCACCTCTTCACCATGAATATCTTCCAGCGTACGGCCTTCCAGGGCTTCGGGGTCAAGACCAAAGCGCTCGGACAGTGCTGGATTGACGGCCTCAATCAGAAAACCGCCGGCCGGCACCACACGAATCAGGAAAAGGTTATCGGGGTAATGCTGCCACAGGGCCTGCAGCAGGTAAGACGGATACTGGCTGACGAAAGATCCAGCCCCATGACTGGCCAGGGGCGGTTCAATCTCGCCCGGGCCCGCTTTGCCCCGTCCCTTGAAGCTTTGCGTCGACATTACCATTCCTCGAGTTGCAATCCCTGGCCAGTGGGTTGCCCCACCATCCCTTCAATCCACCCCATGGTTGTCATAGGAAGGGCATCTGGACTTTCACTGTACCACTGTGGCGATAGGGCAGGCGATCGGACAGTCCCATATCCGGCAAGATATGCCCTTCCACCCGATAAGCAATTTCTTCGCCCGGGTCCCTCAACCAATCCAGCAGCCCCCGACTGGTACTGATCAAATCCGTTTCCAGCGACAGGGTAACCGTCTCGGTCGCCCCCGCCGGCAGGCTGATGCCCTCATCCATGACCCCGCTGGCCAGCGGGGTATCCATCAGTTGAAGATCATAGGCTATCTCACGCACCGGCAGGCGGAAGGCATTGGTGTTGGTGACGTCCATGACCACGGCAATGCGCTGCCGGCTGAGGCTCACCGACTCCAGCCGCAGTTCCTTCAGGGCGACTTCCGGCGCCTTCACCACCCGTTCCAGGTGGGCACAGCTCCCCAGCAGCCAAAGCGTCAGAAGCATCAGGCCAAGCAGCTTTCTGTTATTCATCACCGCCCTCTCCTTCCTCCTCCTGCTTGAGTTTAGCGTAGCGGATCAAGGTGTGCTCAACCCGGCCATTGACCGTGCTCGGCGGATAACTGCCATCCCGACGCCGGCGGCCGGGCCGCCGGCCGGTGAGCAGGCCCAGGGCCTGATCCACATGATCCACGGCATAAACTCTGAACAGGCCGTCGCTTACTGCCTTTCTTACTCGATGATCGAGCATCAGATCGCCCATATTGGCACGGGGGATAATGACGCCCTGCTTGCCGTTGAGGCCACGCAGTTGGCAGACCTTGAAAAAACCTTCCACCTTTTCATTGACCCCGCCGATCGCCTGCACCTGACCTTTCTGGTTGACCGCACCGGTCACCGCAAGCGATTGGCGGATGGGCACGCCGGACAGATCGGACAACAGGGCGCACAGCTCGGCCAGGGAAGCCGAGTCGCCATCCACTTCGCCATAGCCCTGCTCGAAAACCAGGGTGGCGTTGACGGAAAGACTCCGCTCACGGGCATAGCTAACTCCCAGATAACCGGACAAAATCAGAACGCCCTTGGAGTGGATGGGGCCGCCCAGTTCCACCTCGCGCTCAATGTCCACCAATTGGCCGGAGCCCAACCGCGTGGTCGCGGTGACCCGGGCCGGACGGCCAAAGGCGAAGCTGCCCAGGTGAGTGACGGTCAGGGCATTGACCTGACCCAGGGCCGTTCCACTGGTGGAGAGCAGCATGGTTTCCCGCTGGATCTCCCGGTCCATGCGCTCTTCCAGGCGGCGGGCCCGGTAATCCTGCTGATCGATGGTGGCCTGTATATCCGCCACTCGAATCTGGTCCGACCCGGCCTGGCGCGCCCAGTGGTCCGCCTCCCGCAGCAGGTCCGCGATTCGCCCGGCGTGGGCAGACATCCGCTCCTTGTCCTCGGCCAGACGGCTGCCGTACTCGATCACCCTGGCGACGGCCGGGGCTTTCAGGGGCAGCAGCTCTTCCCGCTGCACGATGGAGGCAATCAGGCGGGCATGGGCCATGTCCTGGCCCTCTCCCCGGGGCAGATCGTCCTCGAAATCCGCCTGCACCTTGAACAGCTCACAGAATTCCGGGTCATGCTCGGCTAGCAGGTAATAGGTGTATCGGTCGCCGAGGAGCAGAACCTTGATGTCCAGAGGCATGGGCTCGGGCTCCAGGGAGACCGTGCTCACCGAGGAATACATCTGTTCAAGGGATTCGATCCGCACCTGGCGCGCATACAGTGCCCGCTTGAGGCTTTCCCAGGCAAAGGGCTGACTCAGCACTTTCTCCGCATCGAGGATCAGATACCCGCCATTGGCCCGGTGCAGGGCACCAGGCCGAACCAGTGAGAAATCCGTCACCAGGGCACCCTGACGGACCTTGTGTTCCACCCGACCAATGAGATGCTGATAGGTGGGGAAATCGTGATAGACAACCGGCGCGCCTTCCTGCTCACTGTTATCCACCAGCACCATCAGTCGATAGCGGGTGAACAGATGTTCGAAGGCCGCCCGACTGTCCGGGTCCTCTTCATCACCGAGGCGGGCAATGATGGCCTGATGTTCCACCAGATCATCACCCACGGCCTTGAGGTGCTGCCCCAGGGCCTCGTGCTCCGGATAACTGCGTTCCACATCCTCAAGAAAGGCCTCGCTGGCTTCGCGGATGGTCTGCTCATTCAGCTCCCGCACCCGCTCCTGCATTTCGGTACGCCACTTGGGAAACTGGCCGGCGACTACCTGCAGCTTGTCCTGTAATTCCTCGATTCGCTCCTCGAAACGATCCCGCTCGGCCTTGGGCAGACTGTGAAACTGTTCCGGCTCCATGACCTCGCCCTTGCTGCGCGGGGCAAAGGACATTTCGGAGGCGGTCTGGATCAGGGCAATGTCATACTCTTCGGCCTCATCTTCGATGAGCTTGACCGCTTCCTGCTGTCGCTTTTGAAAATCCTGCTTGATTCGCTGCAATCGCCCCTGATAGTCCTCACTCTCGAAGGAGGCCGGCAATACGGTCTTCAGACGCTCCAGGATGCGATCCATGTCCCGACGGCAGGCCGCACCCTGGCCGGGCTCGAACCGCATCAGACGCGGCCGGTTCTCGTCCTTGAAATTATGGGCATGGCACCAGTCCGGCGGGACCAGGGCGGCGGCCGCCTTCTCGGCAAGAAACTTGCGAACCACGGTTTTCTTGCCCACGCCATTGGGTCCGAGTACAAAGATGTTGTAACCCCGGCTGCCGATACCGGCGCCGAAGGACAGGGCATCAATGGCCCGTTTCTGACCAATCACCCCCTCGGGGTTATCCAACTCCTCAGTGCTCTCGAAATCCAGGCTGGCCGGATCGCAGGCACGGTAGAGTTCCTCGGGCGTCAATGCGGTTTCAGACGGCATGGGCTTGGCTTTCCCCCTTGATCCAGAGTGTGCAAATTGAAAGGGACACAAGATAGCACGGGGACAGGCAAGCGCCGGAAGCCACTTCCGCCGATTTGCCCGGGGACTGCCCCACTGGCATACAATTGAGTCAGTGATCGCCATCCGCCATGGACCAGAGGGCCGCCGAGCGAATGAATACCCAACCCGAATTCGTGGATGCCCTGATCGTCGGTCAGGGCCTGGCCGGCAGCCTGCTGGCCTGGGAACTGGTCAGGCGCCACCGTCGCGTGCTCATCATCGACCCCCCGGTCGGCGATGCCGACCGGGGGGCCTCCCGGGTGGCGGGGGGCATTGTCAGCCCCCTTTCCGGGCGGCGGTTTACCCGGCTGGCGGAACTGGAAAGCCTGATCGGCAGCGCCACCGACATCTATGGTGAAATCGAAGAGGCATTCCGTTTCATCGTCTTTCAGGAGTGCGCCATCTGGCGTCTGCTCAATGACGACCTGGAAGTGGCCCAATTGGCCAAGCGTCAGGCGGACCCCGCCTATGCCCCCTATCTGGGCGAACGCCATGCCCCCGGCACCATCGGCCACGGCCTGGCCGACCCCCGTGGCAGTGTTTGCGTCCGGGGCGCCCGGGTGGACCTGCCCCGCCTGCTGGACCGCCTGCGCCAGTTCTTCCAGGACACCGCCCGCCTGCAGGAGGAGGCTCTGGATTATGCGGACCTGCAACTTCGGGGGGACGGGCTGGTTCAGTGGAAACATGTTCGCACCCGCCAGGTGATTTTCTGCGAGGGATTCCGGGTCCGTCAGAATCCCTGGTTCCACTGGGCGCCGGTGCGACCGTCCAAGGGAGAGATTCTGACGGTGGGCATCCGTCGCAGCCTGCCCGAGGGGGTATTGAATGCCGGCAAATGGCTGATTCCGCTGGGCGAAGGCCGCTACCGCCTGGGCGCGACCTACCGTCGCGATGACAATGACCCCAACCCGACCGAGGCCGGCCGCCGGGAGTTGCTGGATGCGTTCCGCAACCTTTTTCTTGATCCCCCGGAGGTCGAGATTCTCAGTCATGAAGCCGGGGTCCGCCCCGGCAAGACCGACCACCATCCGGTGATCGGGCGCCACCCGGCCCATCCTCAGCTCGCCCTGTTCAATGGCCTGGGCTCCCGCGGTGCCTTGCTGGCCCCCCATTACGCCCGGCTATTGGCCGATAACCTGGAGAAAGGCAGCCCCATCCCCCGTCCCGCCGATGCCCAGTACTGGCACGAGCGGCAGCGGACCGCCACCGGCGGCGACTAGGCCGACAGGAATAAAGCCATGCGACAGCCATTGACCCAGCTGGCCCAGACCTTGATCCGGCCTCGTCTGCAGGCCGGGGACTGTGCCGTGGATGCCACCGTGGGCAATGGCCATGACACCCGTTTTCTGGCCGAGTGTGTGGGCGAAACGGGACAGGTGCTGGGGCTGGATATTCAGGAGGCCGCCATCCGCACCACCGAAGGACGGCTGGCACAGGCCGGGCTGAACGGGCGGGTGCAATTACGGCAATGCGGTCACGAACGCCTGGACCAGGTCTTGCCCGACCACATGCGGGGGCGGCTCAAGGTGGTGATGTTCAATCTCGGTTATCTGCCCGGCGGCGACCATGACATTGTCACCCGCCCCGACACCACCCTGACCGCCATCCGTGCGGCCTGGGACAACCTCTGCGCGGATGGCCTCATAAGTCTGATGATCTACCGGGGACATCGGGGCGGCAAGGATGAATACCAGGCCATTCGACAATGGCTGGATGATTCGGCACTGCCCTGGTCCCGGCCCGACCCCGAAGCCGCTCAGCGACCAGCCACTGCCCCGGTGCTGCTCCACCTCGGCCGAGGCTGAACCCCGGCCGAGGCGGACCGACTAGCTGGCCGGACATTCATGGCCGGCTTCCGCCAGGACCTGGTGGATGCCTTCAAACTCTTCCTGCATCAGGTCGGCAAAGACACCGCCGACAAAAAACCTCGCCCAGCGACCAAAGTAGGTGGAAAACTGCTGCTCCATGGTCACCGACGCCGCCGTGTCACTGTCTTGCGCCTGAAGGCTGATATCGGCGGCAACAGAGAGACCGTCGTGGGTAGAGAACTGATAGCGCAGGAACTCCGGTGCCTGGCTGTCCACCACTTCAAGCTGCAGCCAACGCTGATCGTCGGTCAGGCGCAGCCCCGATGCCTCGCCGCTGTCGCCAATCAGCTCGACCTCGTCCGGTTCCACCGAGCCGAAGATGCTGGACCAGGCGGTAATCCGCTCGGGCTGGTGAAAATGGGCAAAGACGGTCTCCCGATCGGCACAGAATCGTGCCTCACCCTCGCGGGCCGCCGTATCCGGCAGCAGGCCGGTCAGCAATACCAGCAGCACGACAATAATGCCGAGCACAATCCCCACCGTGTAACCCAGTTTCACCGCTCCACCTCCAGGCTGATCAGACACCGTTGTCAGTCAAAATCGTCAATGCGCACATCCACCGGGCGCCTTCCCTTTTCGGTCTGCTCCGCGGCAAAGGCCTCGTTTGCCCGCATGACCCGCAGCACATTGAGACCGGCGATTTTCTTCAGCTCTTCCCGCTCATAGCCCCGGCGCAGCAACTCGGCAAACAGATCCGGATAGGTGGAAACATCCTCCAGGCCCTCCGGGAGACTGGTTATGCCGTCATAGTCACCACCGATACCGATGTACTCGACGCCAATGCGGTCGCGAATGTAATCGATATGGTCGGCCACATCGGCGAGGGTGGCGCGAGGCTCGGGATTGGCGTCATCCCAGGCCTCCAGGCCGGCTTCCACCCGCTGCGGCCGGCCAATGTAAAGCGCTTCCAGGCGGGCCCGTTCCGCCGCCCGCTTGGCACCATGCTCGCGGACCGCTTCACTGACGAATGAGGGCACGAAGGTCACCATCACCACACCGCCATTCTCCGGCAGGCGATCCAGTACATCGTCGGGCACATTGCGGGAATGATCGGTCACCCCCATGGCCGAGGAATGGGAAAAGATCACCGGCGCCTCGGTCACATCCAGCACATCATGCATGGTGGAGGGGGCCACATGGGACAGATCCACCAGCATGCCGATGCGATTCATCTCCTCAATGATGGCCTCGCCAAAAGCGCTCAGCCCGTCATGTTCGGGGTCATCGGTGGCGGCATCGGCCCAATCGGTGTTCTGCCAGTGGGTCAGGGTCATGTAGCGGGCACCCAGGGCATAGAAGGTCCGCAAGGTGGCGATGCTGTTGTCGAGAACGTGTCCGCCTTCCATGCCCAGCAGGGAGGCAATATGACCCTCCTCAAAGGCGGCTTCCAGCTCATCCGCCGTCTCCACGAAGCGCAGTTCATCATGGGAGGCGATCAGACGACGGGCCGCGTCAATCTGCTCCAGCTGGGCGCGGGTGCCTTCCGGACCATCCATGGCCGGGGGGACGTAGACCGACCAGAACTGGCCACCCACCCGACCTTCAAGCAGACGCGGGATGTCGGTGTGCATGGGCGGATCGAGCTCACGGGTGTCACCGGCAAAATCGATCTCGCCGAGGCGGTTGTCCGCCCGCTGGCGGTACTGCCAGGGCACATCGTTGTGGCCATCGATCAGGGGGACGGACTCGAGGATGTCAATGGCCTCGGCGCGGTAATCCCGGGGGGCTTTCTCGGCGACCAGGACCGGGGAAATGGCCAGTCCGGCCGCCACGAGCAGGGCTGTCATGCGATGCATTGTCCACTCCAGCAAGAAAAACAGGGGCCTGATTCTATGCCATCCCGCGCCGGAAGGAAAAAATCGCCCCCAGGCACTTGCAAGTAAGCCGACCACCCCCCCCATTTGGGCAGGATAGCCCAGCCAGGGGCAGCGGCAGACCGGACAAATGGGGACTTGCACATGAGAAATTTACTGTTATACTTCGCTACATCACCTACACGGTAAGTCACATCCGGTGACGCAGGAGTACGAATCATGAGCATCACAGAGATCAAGCGACTGAGCCTGCTGGCCCTGGTGGTCCTGGCACTGGCCGCCTGCCAGCAGGAGGCTCCGGCGGATCAAGGCCAGGATGAGGAGGAAAGCAGCCGCACCAGCGTGCAGGCCGAGGAGCCGAGGCGCGACAGCGTGAGCGCCAATCACCGGACCACGGCGACGCTGCAGGCTGTTCACGACGCCCGGGTTCCGTCCCGTGCCGAGGGCCTGGTCCGGGAACTGCGCGTGGAAGAAGGCGATGCGGTCAAGGCCGGCGAGGTGCTGGCGGTACTGGACGATCGCCGTCGCCGTCTGGAAGTGGAACAGCGGCGTGCCGATCTATCCAGCCTGGAACAGGACTACAAGCGCCAGCAACAGCTGCTTCAGGACCAGCTGGTGAGTTCCGACTCGGTGGAAAAACTGGGCTTTCAGGTCGAAGCCCAGCGTGCCGCTCTCTCCCTGGCCGAGGTGGAGCTTGAGGAAACCCGCATCAAGGCTCCGGTGGACGGGGTGGTATCGGAACGCCATATTCGCATGGGCGACAACGTCAATCCCGGCGATGTGCTGTTCCGGGTGACCGACACCCGCAATCTTGAAGCGGAAGTCCATGTCCCCGAGCGCCTGATGAGCCGTCTGGCCGTGGACCAGCTGGTGGAGATCCGCAGCGATGCCTCCCCGGACCGGGTTCACAGCGGCCGCATCGCCCGCATCAGCCCGGTGGTGGATACCGATTCGGGCACGGTTCGGGCCACTGTTCGGGTGGAAGACAGCAGCGGCCTGCTCCGCCCCGGGGCCTTCGCCCGGGTGCGCATCCTTTATGACACCCGTGATGACGCCCTGATGGTGCCGCGTCAGGCACTGCAATTCGAAAACGGTCGCGCCAGCCTGTTTGTGGTGGAAGACGGGGTCGCCAAGCGCCGTCAGGTGGAGACCGGCCTGAGTGAGGAGGGCTGGGTGGAGATCACTGACGGCCTGAGCGGAGACGAGCCGGTGATCACACTGGGCCACGCCACTCTGCGTGACGGCGCCCGTGTGCGCATCAACGGTGGCCAGGAGAGCAGCAAGCGCCTGGCCGAAACGGGCCGCGGCTGATTCCAGACACGCCCTGCACTGCCCCTTTTGACGAGACAGGAAGCCTGACATGCGACGCAAGACCCTTGGCATTGTGGAACTGGCGACACGGCGACGAGTAACCATGGCCATGATCGCCCTGGGCGTGGTGGTCTTCGGCCTGGTCGCCCAGACCCGGTTGGCGGTCAATCTGCTGCCGGAAATGAGCTACCCCAGCCTCACCGTGCGCACCGAATTGCCCGGCGGCGCACCCCAGGAGGTGGAATACCTGCTGACCCGGCCGGTGGAAGAAGTGCTGGCAACGGTCAGCGGCGTGCGTCGGGTGCAGTCCGTCTCCCGCGCCGGGCAGTCCGATGTGACCCTGGAATTCGCCTGGGGTACTGGCATGGACACCGCAGTGGTGGAGGTACGGGAAAAACTCGACCGCATCAATCTGCCGCTGGAAGCCGAGCGCCCGCTGTTGCTGCGCTTTGACCCCAGCACCGACCCCATTCTCCGTCTGAGCCTGGGCGATGGCCAGGACAACAATCTTGACCGCCTGCGCCGCTATGCCGAGGACCAACTGGGCCGGGAACTGGAGACCGTGGAAGGGGTTGCCGCCATTCGGGTCTCCGGCGGTCTGGACAGTGAAGTCCAGGTACTGGTGGACGACGATCGCATGGCCGCCCTGGGCCTGCAGATTGAAGACATCCGCAATCGCCTGGAATCCGAGAACATCAATGTTTCCAGCGGCAGTCTTTATGAAGGCTCCCGCGAGCTGCTGGTCCGCACCCTCAACCGCTTCGAGAACCTGGATGACATCGAACAGACCGTGGTCGGCCGGCGCGAGGGGGCAACCCTCCGACTGGGTGATATCGCCGAAGTCCGCATGGGCTATCGCGATCGGGAAGCCATTACCCGCCTCAACGGCGAAGAGGCGGTGGAGATCGGCGTCTACCGGGAAGGCGATGCCAACACCGTGCGGGTGGCGGAACTGCTCCGCCAGCACTTGTCCCGCCTGGAGCGGGAACTGCCGGCCGGCATGCAGGTGGAGGTCATTGCCGACCAGTCCACCTTCATTCGCCAGGCGGTGCGGGAAGTGATCTCGGCCGGGGTGATCGGGGGCCTGCTGGCTGCCCTGATGCTGTATCTCTTCCTGGGCAGTGCCCGCCCCACCCTGATCATCGGCATCTCCATTCCCCTGTCGGTGATCGGCACTTTCCTGCTCATGCACGGCACCGGCATCAGCCTCAATGTCATGTCCCTGGGCGGCATCGCGCTGGCAGTGGGCCTGCTGGTGGACAGCGCCATCGTGGTGCTGGAAAGCATTGCCCGACGGCGCGAGGCCGGTGACGATCCGCTCACCGCGGCGCGCCGGGGAACCAGCGAAGTGGGCGGTGCCATCACGGCCTCCACCCTGACCACCATTGCCGTCTTCCTGCCGCTGATCTTCGTGGAAGGCCTGGCCGGACAATTGTTCGGTGACCAGGCCCTGACCATTACCTTCTCCCTCTTGCTGGCCCTGCTGATTGCCCTGGCCGTCATTCCCATGCTCTCGGTGCCCGGCCAGCGGCCGGAATCCGACCTGGAAGAGGCCGAGAAGGCAGACCAGCGCGGCTGGCTGCGTCGCCTGCCCGGGCGCATTGTCGGCGGTACCGGCCTTGGCCTGCTGGTCCTGCTGCGGGGCGCGGCACGGCTGGTGGCGGAAGCCATGCGTGCCCTGCTCTGGCCGCTGCGCAAGCTATTCGACTTTGCCTGGCGACGGGTGGAGAGCAGCTACCCTCATGTCCTCCACTGGTCCCTGGGCAATGCCGGCAAGGTCTGGCTGATCACCCTGGCGGTGGTGGCACTGTCACTGGCCCTGCTGCCCCGGATGGGCACCGAACTCATCCCGGAGGTCAGCCAGGGCGAGTACGACATGATCATCGAACTGCCCCCGGGCACTGGCCTGGACCGTACCGATGACACCCTCCAGGCCCTGCGCCAGGAGCTGGCCGATGACCCCCGGGTGGCGGTGACCGCATCGGTTGCGGGCACCGGCAATCGCCTGGATGCCGCACCCGGTGACGCCGGCGAGAACCATGGTCAGCTAACCGTGCGACTGCATCCGGGGCTGGGTGAAGCCGCCGAGGTGGCCACGGCGGAGCGCCTGCGGGCAGCACTGGACGGTCGTGACGACATCCGCCGCCGCATCGAGGCACCGGCCATCATGCGCTTCGAGCAGCCCCTGGAACTGACCCTGCGATCCGACAGTCTGGAGTCCCTGCAGCAGGCGGCCAACCAGGTCTTTGGGCAGCTTTCCCGGGATGAACGCTTCCGCGACGTGCGCTCTTCCATGGCAGAAGGCTATCCCGAGGTTCGCATTCGTTTCGACCGCGACCGTCTCGCCGGCCTCGGCCTTGATGCCGGGATCGTCGCCCGGCGAGTCGCGGATCATGTGCGCGGCCAGGCCAGCAGCCGCTATTCCCTGCCGGAACGGGAACTGGACATCCTGGTCCGTGGCCGCGAGGAGACCCGCCGCTCCCTGGATGCCTTGAAGGCCCTGCCCATCAATCCGGCCGATCCCCGCAGCCTGCCGCTGGAAGCGGTCGCCGATATCCGGATCGAGACCGGCCCGGTGGAAGTACGCCGTCATTCCCAGCAACGGGTCGCGGTGATTTCCGCCAGCCCCGCCAATGGCGATACCGGCCGCGCCAGCCAGGCACTGGAGCGACTGAGCGCCGAGATGGAGCTGCCCCAGGGCGTGACTGCCCGGGTCTCGGGCCAGAGCGATGAAATGCAGGACGCCTTCACTGCCATGCAACTGGCGCTGCTGCTGTCCATCTTCCTGGTCTATCTGGTCATGGCCTCGCAGTTCGAGTCACTGCTGCACCCCTTCGTCATTCTGTTCACCGTGCCCATGGCGCTGGCCGGGGCGATCATCGGTCTCTGGCTGACCGGCTCCACCATCAGCGTGGTGGTGTTCATCGGCCTGATGATGCTGGGGGGCATCATCGTCAATAACGCCATCGTGCTGGTGGATCGAATCAACCGGAACCGGGCGGATGGTCTGGTCCTGCGCGAAGCCATCAGCGAGGCCGGTCAGACCCGCCTGCGGCCGATTCTGATGACCATGCTCACCACCCTGCTGGGCCTGTTACCCATGGCACTTGGCATGGGCGAAGGGGGCGAATTGCGTGCCCCCATGGCCATTACCGTCATCGGTGGGCTGCTGGTGGGCACCCTGCTCACCCTGATCGTGATCCCGGTCACCTATGAGCGTGTCGAAACCTGGCTACAGGCGAGTCGTCGCCAGGAGGCGCGGGCATGAACCTGACCCGACTGGCACTCAGCCGCCCGGTAACCACCCTCATGCTCTGCCTGTCGGTGGTGGCAGCCGGCCTGGCTGCCACCCGGATGCTGCCCCTGGCCCTACTGCCCGACCTGGATTTTCCGGGTGTTTTCATCCAGGTCCAGGCCCCCGGCATGGGCCCGGAGGAGATGGAACGGGAGGTCCTGCGTCCCATTGAGGAATCCGTGGCCACGCTCAGAGGCATCGACCGCCTGGACAGCACCGCCAACCCCGACCAGGGGGAGGTACGCATCTTCTTCCAGTGGGGCGACGAGATGGGCCCCCGCAACCTGGAGGTCCAGGCCAGAATCGACGCCATCCGGCACGAGCTGCCGGACACCGTGCAAAGAACACGGGTATTCACCGGTTCCACCTCGGATCAGCCCATGCTCACCTTGCGCCTGTCCTCGGACCGGGATCTGTCGCGGGAGTACACCCTGCTGGACCGACACCTGAGGGCCCGCCTGGAACGCATTGAAGGCGTCTCCCAGGTCCAGCTCTACGGCATTCAGCAACCGCGTATCGAAGTACAGCTGGATCCCGACCGACTGGCCAGCCATGGATTCACTGACCGCCAGGTGACTGACATTATCGAGCGCAATCACCAGACGGTGGCCGGTGGCTTGCTGTTCGAGGAGCCAAGGCGCTTACGGGTCCGACCGGATGCCGAGTTTCACAGCCTGGAAGAGATGGCGGCATTGCCCCTGGGCCGGGGTGTGCGGCTGGCTGACGTGGCGGAACTCAAGGAGACCACCGCCGACCTCCGCCTGGTCCGCCTGCTCGACCGGGAACCCTCGGTGGGCCTGAACATCCTGCGGGAATCCGGCGCCAATCTGGTGGATGTGGCCCGACGGGTGAAAAGCGAACTGGAGGATGTTCGCCAGGACCCGGAGTTTGAGGGTATCCGAATATTCGAAATGAACGACGAATCGGTGGCGGTCACCGAATCACTGCGCCAGCTGCTACGGGCCGGTCTCGTCGGTGCCTTGCTGGCACTGGCAGTGCTCTGGTTCTTCCTGCGCTCTTTCCGCACCACGCTGATCGTGGTGGCCACCATTCCCGCCGCCATCGCCTCCAGTCTCGCGGCGATGTATCTGCTCGGCCTGTCACTGAACATTCTTTCCATGATGGGCTTGATGCTGGCCGTGGGCATGCTGGTGGACAATGCCGTGGTGGTCAGCGAGAACATCTTTCGCCACCGCCAGGAAAAGGCACGCAAACCCCTCTCTGCCAGTCTGCGGGGCAGCAGGGAAGTGGGTGTCGCCGTGCTGGCGGGAACGCTGACCACCATCATTGTCTTCCTGCCGCTGATGTTTGGTGGCAACAATGAGATCACCATTTTCCTGCAGCATGTCGCCGCGGCCATCGTGGTGACCCTGCTGGCTTCGCTACTGATTTCCCTGACCCTGATCCCCTTGCTGCTCTCCCGCCTGTCAGCGGGGAAGTCGGCAGAGGATCGGCCCAATCCGGTGGCCGGCCTCGCCCGCCGCTACGGCAAGGCACTCAACTGGAGCCTTCACCGGCCCCGAATGACCCTGGCCATTGGCGCATTGGCCATGGCCTCCATTCTGGTCCCCCTCAATGCGGTACAGACAGAGATGTTCCCCCAGCAGGACAGTCGAACCTTGTGGCTGAACTATCACATTGAGGGCAGCCACCCCCTGGATGACATGCGACGTGCCGTGGAGAAGATCGAAGACCACCTGTACGCCAATCAGGAAGAACTTGACCTGGAGTCGGTTTATTCATGGTACGACAGCGGTCGCGCCCAATCCGGTCTGATCCTCAATACCGGCGACGCGGCCCGTCTGTCAGCCGCGGAAGTCAGGGAACGGGTCATGGAAGATCTGCCCGACATCACGATTGGCAATCCCAGTTTTGATTGGCAGCGCAGTGGCGGTGCCGAAACCCTGACCCTGAGGGTGGAAGGTGAACGCTATGAGGAGATGATGCCCATCGCACGGAACCTTGCCGAACAACTCAGTGGTCTCGAGGGCATCGTTCGCGCCCGCCCGGTCATGGAGAACCGCTCCCAGGAGCTTCAGGTTCGGGTCCGGCCCGAGGCGGCTGAACAACATGAGATCCGTGCCAGGGAGATTGCCGACTCGGTGTCACTGGCCTTGCAGGGACGAAACCTGCGGGCACTTCGCGGTGACGTGGAGGACACTGAACTGAGAGTGATCTACCGGGATGCGGAGCGCCGCTCACTCAATCAACTGGCGGCCTTGCCCATTGCACTGCCCAACGGAGGCAGCGCCCGCCTCGACAGCCTGGCGGAACTGTCTGTGGCCGAGCAGGCCGCGGCCATCCAGCGACAGGACCGGCGCACCGCCGTTCAGATCGAATTTGATCTGGCGCCCGGCATCAACACGGCCACCGCCCAGGAGCGGATCAGAACCGCCATGGATGACGTTCAGTTACCGGCCGGTTATCGCTGGCGTTTCGGTCGCGGATTCGAGCAGGACCAGGAAGCCGTGCAGCAGATGATGCAGAACTTCCTGCTGGCCATCTTTCTGATCTTCATCGTCATGGCGGCGCTGTTCGAGGCCCTGCTGAAACCATTGGCCATTCTCAGCACCATCGCCTTTTCCATCACGGGCGTGTTCTGGTTCTTCCTGTTCACCGGCACCAGCTTCACCTTCATGGCCATGATCGGAATCCTGATTCTCATGGGCGTGGTGGTGAACAATGGCATTGTCCTGGTGAACCATGTCAATCAGCTTCGCTGGAAAGGCATGAGCATGCATGATGCCCTCTACCATGGCAGCCTGCATCGCTTCCGGCCCATCCTCATGACCGTGGCCACAACCATCCTCGCCCTGCTGCCCCTGGCCATCGGTGATGCCGCCCTGGCCGGCGACGGGCCTTCCTACCAGCCCATGGCGCGAGCGGTCATTGGCGGCCTGGCCTTCTCCACCGTGGTCAGCCTGTTCCTGCTGCCGGCCCTCTACATACTGTTGGACCGCAGTGGCCACAGAGCCAGCCGCGCCTGGAAGCGTGCTGGTAACATGGTTGGCGTCAATCGGACTGCATGAATGGGGATAGCGGGTATGAAAGCGGCATATTACATTGTGGGGATCGTGCTGATATTGCTTGGGATCTGGATAGTCGGTGGGCAGTTCCTGCCTGATCGCCATGAAGCGGAAGTGAGTGAACGGTACTGCCATGACCAGGACCAGCTCGAGCAGGCCCTCTCGGACCCGGAGCACCTGGCCCAATGGCTATTGCCCAATGGCCCTGAAGCGACCATCAAGAGCAGCCAGGGCATTCACAGCATTCGCTGGGTGGAAAATGATGAACGAGCCCTGGAAGTGACGGTACGTGAAGAAGAATCAGCCGGTGACTATCGCTATGAGTACGGCGTGGCGCCCTATTTCCAGGTTGAGGCCAGGTCACGAATCGGCCCGACCGAAGATGGCGGTGAGCACATTGTCACCCTTCAGGCTTTTACTGAACTGGAAACGATCAGCGGCCGCTGGTTCATGATCACTCCCGAGGTACGGCGCTGGATGGAGCTGCCCCATCAGACATTTGAAGAAGCAGTGGAACTCCATCACGGGCTGCTTCAAGATCATCTGGAGAGCCATTTCGGGCAATGCCCAGGCCAGGAAAGCTCCGACTGATTCCCGGCGGCATGAACCGGGGCGTTACTGAATTCAACAAATAAAGGAACCTTTGATTAGAGGTTCCTAAACACAAAAGGGATCCATCAATGCGACTGTTTCGACTCTGCCTTGCCTTTCTTGCCCTCTCGATGACGGGCAACCTCCATGCCTTCGATAAGGCGCAGAGCCATCTGGATGAGTGGCGGCCGGATCTGGCCCTGGAACATCTTGAGACCATTCGGGATGAAGACAGCGCCCATTGGCATCGCATGAAGGGCATTACCCTGTTGGCGCTGGAGGAAAACGAACGCGGTCTGGAAAATCTGGAAAAGGCTGTCAGCCTGGAACCCGAGGACGGCAGCAACCACTGGTATCTGGTGGGTGGCTTGCTCGCGCAACTGGATGACAGCGGCATCATGAGCCAGGTGCGCCTTGCCCGGCAGATCCGCAACAGCATGGAGGCAGCGGTGGAACAGTCCCCGGACAATCCCGAGTACCGTTTCGGCCTGATGCAGTTTCACCTGGGTGCTCCGCGCATCATCGGCGGCAGCAATCGACGGCCCCGTCAGGGACGGGATGCGCTGAAGGAGATGGATGAGTACTGGGGCCTTGCCGCCGAGGCCATTTTCCTGCTGGACGATGACCAGGGTGAAGCCGGGCTGGAAATGATGCGGGCTGCCTGGAACAACGGTGAAGGCGTGGAAATGATGGGAATGAGCATCGCCTTCAATGCCATCACCCACGAACACTGGGAGCTGGCCTACGAGACCCTTAGCCGCATCCTCGAGCTAGAGCCCGAGCAATACTCGGCGGCTTATCAAATGGGTCGTCTGGCTGCCCTGTCAGGCAAATGGCTGGACGAGGGCCAGCAGGCTCTGGAGGTCTACAGCAATCTGCCCTTCATCACTCCGGGCAGCCCCAGCCGGGCAGCGGCCTTCTGGCGCCTTGGGGAGATTGATCAGCACCGAGGCGAGATGGATGCGGCCAAGCATAACTTCAGGATGGCCCTGGAACTGGACCCGGATCATGACGATGCCCGCGAGGCAATGGAGAAGCTGGAGGCATCACTCCAGGCGGGGGATGATGAAACCGGCGGCGAGGAGTACGGCAAGGATGCCGAAGAGAATGCCGAGGCGGATGAACAGTTGCTTGTTTGAGATATTCCGATTGCTCATGCTCAAAACTCCGGTCGGGTTTCGCGGACCTGACGTGGCGTCATCCGCGGTTCGCGAAGCTCACTGACTTCTTCGGGTTTGATGGACTGAAAATCCTGGGGCAGGGCATCTTCCCCGCCCCAGGCATGAATACTGTGGTTGATGATGGCGGCAACGTTCTCGTCCGACAGGCGCGCGAAGCCCGGCATGACGCCGCCGTAACGCTCACCCCGAATTTCGATCTCGCCACCCAGACCCCAGAGGATCACGCGGATGAAATACTCTCGCCCGCCCTCGGCCTGAACCAGTTCAGGGGCATGGCCAGCCAGGGGAGGGAAAGTGCCGGCCAGGCCCTGGCCATCGCTCTGGTGGCAGGCCCGGCACTGACGTTCATAAAGTGCCGCGCCCTCGGGATAGGCCGAAGCCATGATCCGTGCCTCACGCTCCTCGGCATCCCCCGCAGGCCCTTCACAGGCGATTGGAATAAACGCCAGGGGCAGCGACAGCAGAGCAAGTTTTCTAGCGTTCATCCACCATCTCCTTTACGGCCTCAACGGGAATCGCCTCCATGTGATGGCCGTCTCGCCCCGTCATGCTTTCCGCCTTCAGAAGGCTGTTGAGAATGGCCTCCTCGGTGGCTTCCACCACGGCCATGAACAGCGGATCCATGGCCCGATCCGGCAACACCTCGCGGCTGCGACCGCTGGCCGGGCTGTCATGATCAATGCGCTGGGCGTTGGAAAAGGCGACGACGAAATCACCCGATCCGTTGCTCATGAAACCGCCCACGCGGCCAATCCCCAGGGGGGCCCGCTTGGCCATGCGTTCCAGATTGCGCTCACTGACCGGCGCATCCGTGGCGATGATGATCATGATGGAACCGGCCTCGGCTTCGGGGGCCAGGTCCAGCTCGAGCCCGGTTTCCAGTTCGTCCCGAAAACGGTAATTACCCAGGCGCTCTCCTACCCGCAGGCCGTCCATGGTCAATACGCCGCCGAAATTCGACTGCACCAGAATGCCCACCGTGTGACCGCCCAGGGTCGCCGGCAGGGTGCGGGAGGCCGTGCCAATGCCCGCCTTCCAGCCCAGGGCGCGGGTGCCCGTGCCGGCACCCACATTGCCTTCCGCCACTAATCCCCCCTCAGCGGACTCTATGGCCGAAAACACATGCTGGGGGCGTATGGACTGATCCCGGATCTCATTGAGATAGCCGTCATTGGTCTCGCCCACGACCACATTCACCGAGCGCACATCCTCATTGTCTTCCTGGTCCAGGGTCCAGCGGACCCCGGCCTGAACCGCGGTGCCCACGCTGAGGGTGTTGGTGAGCAGTATGGGAGACTCCAGCGCACCCAGTTCCCGGACCTGCTCGAAGCCGGCCGCCTTGCCGAAGCCGTTGGCCGTGTAGACAGCGGCGGGGACCTTCGCACGAAAGAGATTGCCCTCATGGGGCAGCACGGCGGTGACTCCGGTGCGGATGTCTTCACCGGACACCAGAGAGACATGCCCGACACGAACGCCCTCCACATCGGTGATCGCATTCAACTCACCCGTCGGCAGCACACCCGGTGCCAGGCCGATATCCCGGGCCCGAGGCCGGTCATCGGCCAGCAGCGGTTGGCAGATCGCCAGACCCAAAGCAATTGCGATAAAAAACAGTAACTTCCTGTTCACACGACCCCCGAAAGAAAACAGTCATTGCATACAGGGGGACAGAGTCTAACGCAGATCAGGTCCCCACCGCCTCCCGCCGGTCGGCGGACTTGCGTGGCAGCGATGGGCGGGGAATAGTGTCTTTATGGAAATAGCGATTCTTTATCAAGACGAGCAGTTGGTGGCGGTGCACAAACCATCGGGGCTCCTGGTCCACCGAAGCCCCCTCTCCCGGGACCGGGTCTACTTGCTGCAAACGTTGCGCGACCAGTTGGGGCGGCGGCTTTACCCGGTCCATCGCCTGGACCGGGCCACCTCCGGCGTGCTGGTCTTCGCCTTCGACGCCGAGACCGCCCATGCCCTCAACCAGGCATTCACCGAGCAGCGGGTGGAGAAAACGTATCTGGCCATCGTCCGTGGTTGGCCAGAGCCGCCCGAGGGGCATATCGACCGCCCGGTGCGGGACGATGACCGCGAGGCGCACCGGGAGGCCGCCAGCGATTATCGTCGTTTGGCCACCGCCACCCTGCCGGTGGCCAACCGTCGCTACCCCACCTCCCGCTACGCCCTGGTGGGCCTGTGGCCGAAAACCGGCCGCCGCCATCAGTTGCGCATCCACATGGAAAGAATCAGCTACCCCATCATCGGCGACACCACCCATGGCGACGGCGAACACAACCGTATCTTCCGGGAACATCTTGGCCTTGACCGTCTCATGCTCCACGCCCTCTCCCTGCGCCTGCCCCATCCGGCCGAGCCCGACCAGATCCTTGACTTACGTGCCCAACCGGGCGACCAGTTCGCCCTCGCCCTGGAACGGCTGGGCATGGCGGAGATCTCGGAGATTTTTTGTGGCAAAATTTTGGAGTGGGAATCAGCCTCGGGCGCGAAGCAGGCAAATCATATAAGGGAGGGGAGAACATGATCGGCCATGGGTTTGGTTTGGTAGTATCCTTGCTTGCCGCAATATTTTTCTGGTTTGCCAACAATAACCCTGGCTTTGCCATGGCTTTTGCCCTGGTCGCCGCTGGGACTTCCCTTGACTTGATCCGTATTCGTCGACGGAAGCTATTCGAAGAGAGAGACACTGATGTTTCGGCTTCTGAAATCCCACTCGAACGAATACTCCTCTGGAGCCGTCACACCTTGATGGGGCTGGGTCTGGCTATCGCGGTTACAGCATTCGTGTTGATGGACTGACCGCCGCGACTCGCCAATCGAAAGGCCCTCTGTGCTCTCTGCGAATCCTCTGCGCCCTCTGTGTCAAAAATCCAGAGCCAGAACCTGGCAACCGTCTCTCAGCGATCAACACGGCCCACCCAATACAACTCTCTTTATAAACAAAAAAGGCCCCGGCAGAACCGGGGCCTTTGACGCTCTGACAGAGCCTGCTTATTCGGCGACGAATTCACGCAGCCATTCCAGTTGTTCGTGGAGCATGTGCAGGACGGATTCCCGGGCGCGATAGCCGTGGGATTCTTCCGGCAGCATGACCAGGCGGGCGGTGCCACCCAGACCACGCAGGGCTTCGAACAGGCGCTCGGACTGCATGGGGAAGGTCCCCGAGTTGTTGTCTTCGGCACCGTGGATCAGCAGGATCGGATGGCTGAGCTGATCGGCGGCGAAGAAGGGTGACATGCGGATGTAGAGATCCGTGTCATCCCAGATGGTGCGCTGTTCGCGCTGAAAGCCGAAGGGTGTGAGCGTACGGTTGAAAGCACCGCTGCGGGCAATGCCGGCCTGGAAGGTATCCGAATGGGCCAGCACATTGGCGGTCATGAAAGCGCCATAGGAATGCCCGCCGATGGCCACCCGCTCCGGGTCGGTAATGCCACGCTCGACACCGGCTTCAACCGCCGCCTTGCCGTTCATCACCAACTGCTCGATGAAGGTGTCATTGGGTTCCTTGTCATCCTCCCCCACCACCGGCATGGTGGCCCGATCCAGCACCGCCCAGCCCTGGGTCAGGGCGAAATGCGGCCCCCAGTAGCTGAGACGATTGAACTGATAGGGCGAGCCCTGTATCTGACCGGCGGCATCGGCACTGCGATATTCCCGAGGATAGGCCCAGACCAGCGTGGGCAGGGGGCCGTCCGTTTCCGGATCATAGCCATCCGGCAGATACATTTGTGCCGACATGGGCAAGCCATCTTCCCGTTCATAGGTAATGAGCTCGCGGCTCACGCCCTTGAGTTCCGGCAGCGGGTGCTCGAAATCGGTAATCCGGCTCTTGCTGTCAGTGGCCAGATCGCGCCAGTAGAAGTTGGGGGGAACGTCCACTGACTCTCGGCGGGTCAATACCACCGGCGTGTCAGGGTCCAGCACGGCAGTGACCTGCTCATACCAGGGCGAGGTCGACCGCCACAGTCGTTCGCTTTCCAGCGCCTCGAGATTGAAGCGATCCAGAAAGGGGCGATCCCCTTCATCCGAGGCACCGTCACCGGCCAGCAGCAGATCCCCTTCGGCCATCACCAGAACCCGGTGGCCGCTTTCATTGCTGCGGGTCTTGGGGCTGCCGGGATCGTTGTAACGGTCTTCCCAGGAGCGGGTCCAGAGCCGTTCGGCCTCCCGCTCGGGCGCATCCGGGGCGACCCGCCACATGTTTTCGTCACGGTTGTTGTACCACCGCTCCAGCACAAGGGCGGTGTCGCCATCACCAAAATGAACCGAGCGGAAACGGTCGGACAGAGTGGCAAGCTTCACCGCTTCGCCATCAAACGGTGCTTCCAGCAGATAGAGGTGCTCACGCACATCCACATCCTTGCGGGGATTGCCTTCATCCTGGGCTTCGGCCCAGAACAGCGTGGCCGGGGCATCACTGCGCCAGCTCACGCTTCGCGGTCCGGTCACGGTGGCATCGAAGGCAATGACCAGATCATCGGCCAGGTCCCGATCAACGACCTGGTACACGGGCTCTCCCTGTCGATCCAGCACTTCGATGGTGCGGGCGAAACGGAAGAAGGGAACGGAATAGGACCAGGGCTCACGCAGGGTTTCCACCAGCAGATAGTTGCCATCAGGCGAGGGCGAGAAGTCGGACAGAATCCCCTCGGCCAGTACCTCCTGATCGCCATCCAGGCGGGCCCGTACCAGTTCACCATGGAAGTAGTGCTCGAACAGGCGCTCGTCGTGACGATCCTCGAGCAGATCCTGATAGGTGCGGGCGGGGGCGGCACGGCCGCGGTTCTCCTGGATGATCGGTCCATCGGGCACCGGATCCCGATCAGGGGCAGCGCCCTGTTCCGGGCTGACCCGGCGTACCAGCAGACTCTCGCTGTCCACCGACCAGACATAGGGCGTGCCCGGATAGGTGGCATTCACGTCGAGGCCTTCAAGCTCTCGGGCTTCGGCACTTTCAACATCCACCACCCAGAGGGCCAAGCGCTCGGGTTCGACCTGCACAAAGGCGAGCTGCGTGCCATCGGGGGAAAAGCTCACGTTCCGGATCCGTGGCCGCTCGGGCAGTCCTTCCACTTCACGCAACCGGCCCTCATCAATGGACTGCAAGCTCAAGCCAGTAAAGTAGCTTGGGCGACTGGGACCGCGGTTCTCGGGATTGAAGCGGATACCGGCGAGGCGTTTTTCCGGTTCGGCCAAATCACGGATGGTTCTCAGTGGCGGGCGTTCCATCAGCAGCAACTGATCACCCCGGGGGCTGAGGCTGACCAGCGGTGTCAGGGGGGCATCCACCAGATCGATGATTTCCTGGGGCGGCTCCTGGTAGCTCCCCACCTCGGCCTCCTGGGCCAGGGCGTTGACGGGCAGGAGCAATGCGGCGGCAATGCCGGCAAGCAGCCCCAGGGGCTTGCGTTGTCGTGCAGTCATTGGCTTTCTCCTTTTGAGACCACTGATATCAGAGGTTTCCTGGTTAGACACGATGATCCAGAGTCAGGCTGGGCCACTTTACGCGAATACGGCTTATTCGGTAGCTGCGTGGTTCACAAGTTCAGTTTTTCACCTTGCTGCCATCCGGTAGCTTTTAATCGCGGCTAAAGCCGCTCCTACGGTGCCTGTAGCGGACGCCAAATCCGCCGTAGGAGCGGCTTTAGCCGCGATTAAAAGCCTCCAGATAGCACTAGGACATAAGACTGAACCAAACTCTCCGCCAGCACGGCCCAGGTGACCACCACCAAAGGTAGGCCTAGGTGGCGACAGGCCTTTCCAAGACTGTGTGAGCCAGGATGGCGAACCCAGAGCCCCCAGGGAGGCCCTTCCCTGCGCCCCGAACGAACCCGCGACCGACCGTATTTCGTCTCTCGCGCGGCGCGCCGAGCGTGGTGTAGCCGCTGTGCTACATGAGCGAGGCGCAACAAAGCGAGAGGCGAAATACGGTCGGTCCCTCCGGGTTCACAGTGAGATCCGCCGCTCCGGCGTTGCAGTGTTTGCCCGTAGTGCTACTACTGTGCGGCGCACTGCGCCTTGGAGCGACGAATCTCACTGTGAACGCGGGCTCGTTGGGGGTGCAGGGAAGGGCCCGTTTACGGCGTTCTTGGAAAGGCCTGTCGCCACCTAGGCCGGGACCCAACCCGTCACCGTCATCAAAGGGGACTAACTCAATAGAAGCCGACTCTAGCGAAACAACCTCACCCCGGGCCGCTTGAAGAACAGCACCAGAACCACACCGGCCACGAAGCCACCGGCATGAGCGGCAAAGGCAACACCAGCCTGATCAGCGGGGGTCATCATGGACTGAAAAAGCTGGAAGGCAAACCACAGGCCCAGCATCAGCCAGGCCGGCAGCCACAGGAAGAAGATCACGAAATACGGAACCAGCAGCTTGATCCAGGCAAAGGGATGAAGCATGAGATAAGCCCCCAGCACACCCGAGATGGCGCCACTGGCACCCACCATGGGCACGGTGGAATCCGGCGCCATCAATGCCTGGGTCAATGCGGCAGCCAGTCCGCAGAGGAGATAGAAAACGATAAATCGCCCATGCCCCATGCTGTCCTCAATGTTATTGGCGAACACATAGAGAAACAGCATGTTGCCAAGCAGATGCAGCAGCCCACCATGGAGAAACATGGAGGTAAAGAGTGTGAGTAGCGGCGGGATCAGCAGATCGGGATGCCCCAGGGGGACTTCGAAGAGGGCCCGGGGCACCACCCCGAGATGAAAGACCATTGCCCGAAAAGCCTGTTCCGACAGCGTAATCTGCCAGAGAAACACCACAATGCAAGCAAGCAGAATCACCCAGGTGACCACAGGAGTACGGTGGGTCGGATTGTTATCCGCAATGGGTATCACTGAGACAGTTTTCCCTATTTCTGCTGCGCATCGCTTACCGGGTATCTGACCCCCGGGAACGAAAAACGATCCCCACCAAAGCCAAAGGACAAGGCCACGAGCCAATGACATCACGGTTGGGTGGAGCGAGCCGGCAGCAGTCGCTTGATCCCCAGCAACAGCCAATGACCCGGGAAATACAGAACCAGCGGATAGGCCACGATCAAAACGAGCACCCAGAGAGGATCCGGCATCCAGGTCTGCTCCACCCCGAAGGGGGACCAGACCCAGTTCACATTGCGATAAGGCTCGGTAAACAGCCAGGCGCCCACCACACCCAGTGCACCGATCAGGCATTGCAACCAGGGCCCGCGCCGGTCATAACCCAGCCGCCAGACCAGCCAGATCATCAGCGGCGGCAAGGCCACATGATAGAGCGAGACCGCCCGGGCGACCGGGGCCAGCTCGTCACCGAACATGTAATCGGTGAAACCGGTGGGACTGCCGCCAAGCAGAAGGCCCAAGAATAGATCCAATGTCCAGCCAATGCCCACCAGGGTCATGACTCCGGCCTGACTGGAAATCAGCAGGCGATCGCCCCGCCAGATGGCGAACAGGACAATGAACTTGGCCATGTTGCAGAGCCAGAAGAAGTTCTGGGGGCCCTGATTGTTCAGCACCACTGTTACCCAGAGGATGATCCAGGCAGTGGAGGCCAGACGAACTGTCAGGGGAATGGCAGTCATGTGAACATCGCTGCTCCATCGTCGCCTGAGCGGTATAATCCCGCCCATTTGCACACGGGAGAGCATCAGGATGCAATCAAAAATCGCCGTTGTCACCGGGGCCAACCGCGGCCTGGGCCAGGCCACTGCCCGCGCCCTGGCCGAGCAGGGCTATCACGTGATCGCCTGTGCCCGGGATTCCGAATCCGGCACCCGCGCGGTGGAATCCATGCAGGCCGACAAACTGTCGGTGGAGCTGCGGGTGGTGGACGTGACCAGTGCTGACCAGGTCCGGGATCTGGGCCGTTATATCCGCGAGACCTACAAGCGGGTGGATGTGCTGGTCAACAATGCCGGGCTGATCCTGGAAACCCGTCAGGCAGGGGGCGAGCGCTCGGCCAACCCCCTTTTGGTCTCACCCATGACCATCATGGAAACGGTCAACACCAATACCCTGGGCGCCCTGCGCATGATCCAGGCCCTGGCCCTGTTGATGCCCGAGGGCGGGCGCATCGTCAATGTCTCTTCCGGAATGGGGCAGTTGAGCGACATGGACGGGGGCTGGCTGGGCTATCGCCTGTCCAAGACCGCTCTTAACAGCATCACCCGGGTGTTCGCGACAGAACTGGCCGAACGCGGGATTCTGGTCAACTCGGTCTGCCCTGGCTGGGTGCGCACCGACCTGGGCGGCGGGGATGCCAGCCGCTCAATCGAGGAAGGCATCGACACCATCGTCTGGCTGGCCAGCGATCCGGAGGCCACCGAGAGCGGCGGATTCTGGCGGGACCGGGCCCGAATTGAATGGTAAGCCGCCGTCAAGTATTAGATTGATCTAAATCAAGCTGGTATCATTGCCGCTCGCGTAGCATCCGCGCTTGATTTCCGACTTGAAGGTGAAAAATGGATCAGTTTGGCGACGTGCAGCAGAGCTTCGGCCGCTGCCTGCGAGAAAACCCGGACTTCGTGGCGGACTTCTATCAACGTCTGCTGGCAAGCAATGAGCGCTTCCCGGCCATGTTTGCGCATACCGATTGGCCCAAACAGAACAAGCTTATCCGGCGCGGCATCAGCATGGTCATCACTTACGCCGGCAGCCCCGGCGTCGCCCGGCGCCAGATCGAGGATATCGCCAAGGTACACAGCCGCAAGGGGCATGCCCCGGTAGAACCGCACATGTACGACCATTGGATCGAAAGTCTGCTACTGACCGTTCAGAACAGCGACCCCCGCTATGACACCACGCTGGGCAAGCGCTGGCGGGAGGCGCTGATCCCGGCCATTGACTTCATGCGGGGCAGTTACTGAGCAAGCTCTGGTCAATCCATTCGCAGCCACTGCTGGCGCGAATGGATTGACTGCAGGCTCCTGGACACCGTCTTTCCCCGCCCCTCGGGATCGGGCAAACTGCCTGTATGCTCTCCGCCCGACACCGCCTTTTCAGCTACCTCAATCTGGAACGCTGGCAAGTCCTGCCGCTGACCCTGGCCGCGCTTGCCGGCCTGGCGGTCGCCCAATGGCAGCCGGAAGCAGTCTCCGGCTGGTCCATCATGCTCTGGCCCCTGTTGGCCCTGCTGATGTTCGTCAGTTTCCTGCACCTGGATCTGCGGCGTTGGCGGCGCAGTCTGGCGGACCGGGACTTTCTGCTCACCATTCTGGCGCTGAACTTCCTGCTGCTGCCCCTGGCAACCGCGCTGGTGCTGTTCCTGCTGCCGGCGGATCCGGTCATCCGGCTGGCGGTGGCACTCGTATTGCTGGCGCCCTGCACTGACTGGTTTCTTGCCTTCAATCTGATCGGCCGTGGCAATCCCGAACGGGCCACGACGGCCGTTCCGCTGTTGCTGCTCGGGCAGGTGGTCGCGGTACCCATCTGGCTGATGATTCTGCTGGGGAGTGGGCAGCTGCAGAGCTTCGAACCACTGCGCTTCCTGGTGGTATTCATTGGCCTGTTTGCCATTCCCCTGGCGCTCGCCCTGGGCATTCGCTATCTGAGCGTCGGGCGACCACTGCTGCAGTCCACCCTGGGAGCCGCGCAGCGGGCACCCTTGCTGTTTCTGCTACCCGTGGTCTTTCTGGTCGCCGCAACCCAACTGGCGGATCTGCCATCAGACAGTTTCAGTCAACTGCTCCCGGTCACGGCAGTGTTCCTGCTCTGGGCATTGCTGGCCCTGAGCCTGGCACTGCTCGCCGGTCGATTGACAGGCCTGTCGATACCCGGTCAGCGCACACTGCTGTTCAGTGCCGGCAGCCGAAACTCCTTTGTGGTCCTTCCCTTTGCCCTCGCCCTGCCCTTTGGCGCGGAGCTGGCGGCGGGGGTGATCATGATCCAGGCAATGGTGGAACTGTGTCTGCTGATCCTGCTGACCGGGCTGGTACCACGCCTGATCCGCTGATGGGCTATTCGGCGTCGCCACCCTCGATACGGACCATCACCCGATTGCGCCCCTGATGCTTGCCGGCATACATGGCCCGGTCAGCGACCCGCACGGCCGACTTGAAGTCGTCACCGCGGACACTGGCCACACCGAAGGTAATGGTGACTTCCACTGGACCGGCGTCCGTTTCGAAAGGCTTCGCCGCCACCGCGGCACAGACCTTCTCCATCGCCAGGCGGGCTTCCTCGGCATCTGTCTCCGGCATCAGGATCAGGAACTCCTCGCCTCCCCAGCGACAGAGCAAGTCACTCTCCCGCAGGCAACTGCGCATCCGTTTCGCCAGCCCCATCAGTATCTGGTCCCCCACCTGATGACCGTATTGGTCATTGAGCTGCTTGAAGTAATCGATGTCGCCCAGAGCCAGGGTAAGAGGGGCACCGGTCCGATGGCGGCGGGACAATTCGGACTTGAGCACCTCCATCAGACGACGCCGATTGGCAAGCCCGGTGAGCGGGTCTTGTCGGGCCAGACGACTGATGGTCTTGAGTGCTTCATTGAGCTCGCGATTCTTCTCCTCAATGCGCCGACTGCTGCGACGCCGGAGCATATAGCCACGCCAAAGCAGCAGTGCCACGATGGCGGTCGCGACAAACAGGCTGAAGGCCACCAGCATCAGGGTCTGGCGCTCACGCAGACTCGCTTCCTTCAGCTCCGACTCCAGTTCCAGTCGGGAAATTTCAGCCTCCCTGGCCGTAATCTCCTGGCGCCTCAGCTCGGCCTCATAGGACTGCTCTAGTTCGACGATACGCTGCTGGCGTTCACTGTCCATTACCTCGTGATGAGCCTCGAACTGGGCCCGGGCGTGCTCCAGGGCGGCTTGATAATCGCCGAGGGTCTCGTACAGGGAAGACAGATCTCCATGACTGGCCTCGCGCAGGCGGGGCGAATCCATTTCCCGGGCAATCTCAAGGGCACGCAAGAGATAACTCAAGGCAGCCTCGGGATCACCCTCGGCAACCCGCAAATCCCCCATGAGATTGAGCGCGAAATGGAGGGCTCGATAGTGGCCCGCATCTTCCAGTAGCGGGATGCCCTCCCGGCAATAGCCCCTGGCATCCTCCATGCGCTCGAGCAGCCATAATGTATTGCAGAGATTGATCAGTTGATAAGCAGCACCAATCTCCCGCCCCTCTTGCCGGGCAATGCGCAGAGACTGACGCTGATAGGGCAAGGCCTCCTGATAACGACCTTCGCTATTATAGGTATTGCCGATATTGCCCAGCAGGCTCCCCAGCCGCTCCCGGGAGTCCAGTTCCTCATAAATCTCCGCCGCCGCGCGGTAGAAACGGCGGGCCCGTTCAGGCTGCTCAAGGCTGAAATAGATGTTGCCGATGGCATTGCGAGCGGCCGCCTCAAGCTCGGCATGCGCCAGAGCCTGGGCCTGGTTGAGAACGGCCATGTTGATCTCAAGGGCACGATCGAAATCGGCGCGGTCCAGATAGATCGTCCCGCGCATCTGCTGAACCTGCACTGCGGGAACGGGATCATCCAGTTGAACAGCCAAGTCCTCTGCCAGTTCCAGCGCCAGCAGGGCTTGCTCGGTTTCCCCTTGATCCCGCAATAATTCCGCCCGCCGATTGAGCAGTTTGACTGCCGCTTCCGGCTGCTCATCCAGCTCCAGTTCAGCCAATGCGCTCTCAAGGGTGGCCAGGGCCTTTTGGGGATCTTGCTGTGCCTGGGCCTCCACCGCGGAGAGGAGCTCATCAAGGGATTCGTGACCGAACACCCCATCCGGCGCAGCAGCCACCATCCCGGTCAGCAACAGGAAACAGATTGGCAGGAACAACAGGGCCGAGGTGGACCGGCGATGTTGATTCGGAATGGTCATATCCGTGACAGATCTCCTGGGAGGGTGAGCCGGCAACTTTGACCAGCATTTCAGCCCTCCGTTCAGAACCGGTCATCCCCTCCGGTTCACTGCCGATGATTCTGCAACAGGTTGCGGTAGGGGTCAAAACACAAGCAGCCATGGATTTCAATCTTGCACCCCCATCCCTGGGCGGGTTTAATGCGCCTCCTTTAATCCCACAATCAGCAAGACCGGATATCCCCATGAGTGACGCAAGCAGCAGTCAGCCCCTCTCCCGCCACAACATCAGCCAGCGCATTGCCGATGAACTGAAGGTCGGCCGCTCCCAGGTGGACGCCGCCGTGGGCCTCCTGGATGACGGCGCCACCGTCCCCTTCATCGCCCGCTACCGCAAGGAGGCCACCGGCAGCCTGGATGACAGCCAGTTGCGGGAACTGGAACAGCGCCTGGGCTACCTGCGGGAACTGGAGGACCGCCGCGAATCCATTCTTGAGGCGATTGAAGAACAGGACAAACTGACGCCGGAGCTGCGCCAGGCCCTTCTGACCGCGGACAACAAGACGCGGCTGGAGGATCTTTACCTGCCCTACAAGAAAAAGCG